>JAFAIO010000353.1 GCA_019236675.1 Verrucomicrobiota bacterium | reverse complement strand
TAAGAACCGGTATCCACTATCTCGACGTGACAGCCGAGCAACCAAGTGCGCACGCGACGCTCGATAAATACGATATACCAGCGCGCAAGGCAGGCATCGCTGTCGTCCCGGGCATGGGCTTTTATGGCGGCTTCGCCGATCTACTGGTCACGGCGGCGCTAGGCGATTGGAGCCGAGCGGACACGATCGAGATCATGATCGGTCTTGATAGTTGGCATCCGACCCGGGGCACGCGGATTACCGGCGTGAAGAACACAGCGCGGCGCATGGTGATTACGGACGGTGAGTTTACCCCGGTGCCGTTGCCGCCTGCGGAAAAAGATTGGGATTTTGGCGATCCCCTTGGCCGTCAGGCCATGGTTGAAGTGCCTTTGTCAGAGATCATTCTAATCGGGCGGCACGTGAAGACCGGCGAGCTCCGGACCTATCTTAGCAGTGTCGCGCTCCGGGATATTCGCGATTTGGCCACCCCGGCGCCGAAGCCGGCGGATGCAACCGGACGCTCATCGCAGCGCTTCGTGGTGGATGCTGTGATAAAGCGTGATGGGAAGAGCAGGCGCATCACCGCGCGCGGCCGTGACATTTACGCCTTCTCAGCGCCACTTGTGTCTGAGGCGACAGCCTGTCTGATTGAAGGAAGGTTTAAGGGTGCCGGCGCGCAGCCGCCGGGCGCCATCTTTGATGCGCCGAAAATTCTGTCAGCCCTCACCCCCGACTTTCTCATGTTCGAAATCACCGCTGCATGACCGGGCACAAACGTTGCGACCCGCTGGGGCGTATTGAAAGGGGCACGTCCCCTAATCTGGGAGACGCGCATCTGCCCAAGAGGCCGCGAAGATCACAGGATCTGATCACGTTGGGTTTGGTCGTGAGTGCTGGACTAACTCTTCCCGAACCATCTTGCAATAATTGGTTCAAAGAATATGGCAATTATCACTAGCAGTGAACCAGCGAACAAAAGCGCATCCGTCAAAGTCGGCCTATCCCAGGATCCAATTCTCCACAAGCCATGATTAGGGGAAGCGGAAAAGAGCCAGACAAAAACCAAGGCGACGAAGCAAATCGCCGAACACCAAACCAGGATACGCAGGATTTTCATAGGGAGATAGCGAACTTTTCGAGTCCGCCGCCGTTCGGTCGAAACACGCAAACCGTCCTTTCCTATGCGACGATCGACTGACGGATTTACCGACTCACCGATTAGACACCAGAACGGTGCCCTTATTCCAGGGGGAACTGACCGCTTAATTGCAGCTCGCTTAGTGACTATGGAGATTCCAAAAGAAACAGTGGCTAGTCGTAGCGTGGCTACGGGTTCGCGATTTGCTGTTTTGTCAACATTCCGATACTTGTTGTTGTTTTAAGTCAACGTTTCGACGTTTGTCGCGGGAGGGGTCGAAAGTTCATTTAAAATTATAGCTCGTTTTGTTAATATAATTAGTCTAATAGGCGCGACAGCTTTAGATTATCTACTTGGCTACCCTGTCCTCCTTCCCGCTACCTAAGGAGGCGTGACTAGGCAGCCGCGAGAACGAGCCGGAGACCGCCGTCGATCCATGGCCGCTCGCCAAATCCTCTGTGACCAGTTGTCCAAGCGCCCAGGCACGACTTGAAAGATTTCAAATGAAGATCGGCGGCAGATGGTTCCTCGGGTTTCGGTCTCGGACAAGGAGAACGGAAGAGGAAATGCCCGCTGCTCCAAGTATCAACACGAATGCGGCACAGCTGATTCTGCCGCAGCTCGAGCTGTTAACGGTGATGGAATTGTCCCAGCACACTCCCATGAGTTGGCTAAGATTGGCAAAAGGGATGGAGCCCGTCATTCGTACAAGCGGTTCCTTTTCGGGGCCGCGCCTCAATGGCGTCGTGCTAAAAAACATTGTGACGGGTAAGTACAATCCGTTGTTGGAATGTATCGAACTGTTTGCACAAGCAGAGCTGCTGACTAACGACGGAGCTAAAATTTATAAAACCGACCACGGCTGCTGGCGTGGTGAGGAAGGCGCAGTTTCAGACCTGGTGAGCGGTAAATCCGTGCCGGTCTCCCGATTTTATTTCATCGGTGTTTTGAACTACGCCGTTTCTCATCCTGGCTATGCTTGGCTTCAAGAAGGAAATTATCTCAGTCACGGCGCAATTGACGGCGGAAAACTCAAGATCTCCCAATACCGAGTAGTGAACTCGGAGAAATTGGCTGATCTTAAGGCGCGCGTGGATGCAAATCGGCCCCGGAGCTAGCGGGCCAGGCGCGATAAATCCCGCCGTACTTGTTACTCACACCGCGTGATCGGGCTCCACTAGAGTCCGAGCAATGAAGATAGCAGATTCAACCGTTCTAGTGACTGGAGCCAATCGCGGCATCGGAAAGGCGCTGGTCGAAGAAGCTTTGAGGAGAGGCGCGAAACGAATTTATGCCGGCGCGCGCCAGGCTTACGCCCATGCCGACCGGCGCGTCACGCCCCTCATCCTCGACATCACCGATGCGGAGCGGATTCGGGCCGCCGTCGAGAAAGTCGACGCTCTCGATATCCTTATCAACAATGCCGGTATTTCGGTCCAAAACGACCTGAGCGACCGAGCTGCGCTCGAACGGCTCCTAGCAGTCAATCTCTTTGGCACGTATGACGTGACCCAGGCCTTTCTGCCGGTACTGACTCGTTCCCGAACCGCTATTGTCAACATACTCTCGTTGGCGTCGATCGCTGCCGTGCCATTCGATCCCCTTTACTCGATTTCGAAAGCCGCTCCATTCTCCCTTTCGCAATCGTTGCGTGCTCTCTTGGCCGGAAAGGGCGTGAGTGTCCACATCGTGTTGCCCGGCCCGATAGACACCGACATGACACGAGGCCTGGACATTCCGAAAGCCTCTCCGGAATCCACTGCGCGGGCAATCTTTGATGGGGTGGAGAAAGGGGAAGAAGAGATCTTCCCGGATCCAATGTCGGAGGCAATCGCGGAGGGCTGGCGCAATAGTGCCCTCAAGGAGCTCGAGCGCCAGTTTGCAGCGTACGTCGACCAAACGCCCGTCAAATCAAAAGCACAGTAAGGAAAGATCACAAAGGAGACAGAAAAATCCTCACGCAAAGACGCAAAGACGCAAAGGTTCGGACCCCGGTAGGACCACGGCTTTGGTAGACAACTCTCCCGCAACTTCGGTAAAAATCTTCGGAAAGATGGCATCCACCGAATCTTTAACGACGCGTAACCAACTTGGGCGGACACGATGTAACCCTCAAGCCATCCCAAAGTGCGGGAACGTCGACACAACTACTCTCGCATGGTCCGAACCTTTGCGCCTTTGCGTCTTTGCGTGAGATTTTTCTGTCTTTGTTTGCCCCGTCTTCTCAAAGCCGCTGTAATTTCCAGCGGCCCCTGCGAAAAACTAACGCGCTAGCGATTGCTAACGTGGAAAAAGCGATCGGAATCGCGATGAAAACGCCGGTGGCGCCGGCGTTAAAATAGTCTGCTAGCAGCCATGCCAGCGGAATGGCAAACAACCAGAGACAACCGAAGTTTAGCCAGGTAGGGGTCCAGGCGTCTCCAGCCCCGTTGAAAGCCGAAGTGAGGCACATTCCGACGGCATAGAATGGAAAACCTAACCCGATGATCCAGATCGCCTGCGCGCCGTAAGCCAATGTCCGCGGATCGGCGGCGAAAAAACTAGCGATTGTCCCGGCAAACAGGATGAACAAAAGCCCGATCGTGCCTAGAAAGAGGACGTTATATCGAACCGCGATCCAAGCCGCTGATTCCGCTCGCTCCGGTTTATCCGCGCCCAGGTTCTGGCCAACTAAGGTTGCACCGGCGTTAGATAAGCCCCAGGCGGGCAAGATAGCAAAGATCACAACTCGCATGGCGATCGTGTACCCGGCCAGCGCGGCGCTTCCCGACTGCGAAATGATTCTGACGAAACCGATCCAACTGGCCGTGCCCACCAAGTTTTGTAGCGTGCCGTTAGCGGCCAGTCTCAACATTTGGCCCAGGGCATCGAGCTCAAAACGGAAGTGGCGTGGCTGGATACGCACGCGACTGTCACGGGCAATTAACTGAAATAATTGGAAGAGAACGCCGCAACCTCGCCCAATGGTAGTAGCAACCGCCGCGCCGGTTACCCCGAGCCTTGGAAACGGTCCCAAGCCAAACACTAAACAGGGACCAAGCAGAATGTTAATCGCGTTGGCGAACCAGAGTGTGCGCATCGCGAGGGCTGCGTCGCCGGCGCCGCGGAAAATCGCATTAATGACGAAGATCAATATCGCCGTCGCATTACCGCCGAGCATTATTGTGGTGAAAGTGGTGCCTATCTCAACGACATGGTCGTTCCCGCCCATGAGCAGGAGAATGTCCCTGGCGAAAAGTCCGCCGAATATCGCGATGGCCGCGGAGATGCAGAGCGCGAGGGCGATCAGTTGAACAGCGGCACTGGCTGCCCGATCAGGATCTTTCTCGCCGATACGACGGGCCACGATTGCCGTTCCCGCCATGGACAGCCCGACGGCAACGGCATAGACAACGTACATCATCGACTCAGTGATTCCGACAACGGCGACGGCGTCGCTTCCGAGATGCGAAACCCAGAAAACATCTGCTAGCGCGAAGATGGACTCCATCACCATCTCGAGCACCATCGGTATCGCCAAAAGAATGACCGCGCGGTTGAGTGTCTCGGTCGTGTAATCCCGGCGTTCGCCTCGAATCGCAGAAACAACTACCTGCCAGAACGAGACCGCTGTCGACCGGTCCGTGGTCTCTAGAAGCTTATCTGACATAGGGCGGAAACCCTACCGGCGATGCCGAGGCGGTCAAATGGGCGAGCAGTTAGGAGCTAGGAGCTAGAATCTAGGAGCTAGGAGGTCCTGCCGCCGTACGAATAAGCGGCGCACACGCGATCCCATAGGGACTGAGGAAGGTAGCAAGGCACGACGTGCCTAGCGACCCTCGTTCGGTCCCTACGGGAAAAGGGGTAATCAACTTGACTGAGCCCCTTTGTCGCTAAGGCAGTTACAATCCTCGCTCGGCGTCCTGAATCAGCTCGCGAAATAATTCATCTGTTTGAGATCGGCAATCAGCCCCGGGCCAGTCGGATGCCAGCTTAGTCGTTTCTGGGTTAGCGCGCTTGAAGCGGGAACGTCGCGGCCAGCAAACATGGCGATCCATCCAAAGTGGGCTGGAGCCTCCTCCGGAGATATAGAGACGACAGGAACCTTTAAGCCCTTACCGATGACTTCCGCGATATCGCGCAGCGGTACACCTTCTTCAGCGACCGCGTGGTACTTGGCTCCTGCTTCGTGCTTTTCTAAGGCCAGCCTGTAGAGACGGCCCGTATCCGACACGTGCGCAGCCGGCCAGCGGTTGATTCCATCGCCAACATATGGCGAAACGCCTTTCTCCCGCGCCGCAATGATGACGTACGTGATCAGTCCCTGCTTAATCGGATCGTGGACCTGTGGGAGCCGAACCACCGAAACGTTGACGCCCCGCGACAGCAGTGAGGCTGCGGCCTCTTCCGAGGCTGCGCGTGGAATCACCGATGAGTTAAGGATTGGGTTGTCTTCGAATGCAGACTGACCCGGCACGGTGTTCGCCAGGCCGGTTCCTGAGGTGACGATGAACGGTCGATCGGAGCCGGCCAGCACTGAGCCGATGGCCTCGATGGCTTGGCGGTCTGTCTCACAATTGGCAACGAAATTGGAAAAGCCGCTATTGAACGCGTCGTGGATAAAGGCGAGGTGGATCACGCCGTCCGCAGCCGCAGCTCCGCTGCGCAGGCTGCCGAGATCCTCAAGCGAGCCGCGATGGACTTCGGCACCTGCGGCAACCAGCGACTTGGCGCCCGCATCGGAGCGAGAGAGGCCGAGCACGTGATGTCCCGCTTTGAGCAATTCCTGAACTACAGCAGAACCGATAAAGCCAGTGGCGCCAGTAACAAAAACACGCATAAAAAATAACTCCTGGTTAATTGTTTGAGGCGTTATTGTGGCTTAATTGCTATTCCGGTAAAGTAGTGTTGTTATACCGGTATCATAACTAATGGGATAGTATGTCCGGAACAAATGGCAATCAGCTTGGAACCTATCTAAAGGATCGTCGCGCGAAACTTGATCCAGCGGCGCTCGGCTTTCCTATGACCCGCCGGCGGACGCCTGGGCTGCGGCGGGAAGAAGTGGCTCAGCGCGCTTTTGTGAGCGCCACATGGTATACCTGGCTTGAACAGGGACGCGGTGGTTCACCCTCGACGGATGTACTTGATCGTATTGCTCGAGCTTTGATGCTCACCAATGTTGAGCGCGAACATCTTTTTTTCATCGCCCTGGGGCATCCGCCCGAGGTCCGGTATCAGGCGGAGGAAGGTATTTCGCCACGCATCCAACGCGTGCTTGATGCACTGGAGTTCAGCCCGGCCTTTGTGAAAACTGTTATGTGGGACTTGGTCGCGTGGAACCGGGCAGCGGCGGCGGTCTTTGGCTATGACGCGCTCGGCCCGAATCAGCGCAATATCCTGCGCCGGCTCTTCTTTGATCCGCAAGTCCGGGCCGCGCAACTCGATTGGCAAAGTGTTGCCCGGTTCGCAGTGGCTGCATTCCGTGCGGACACGGCGCGAGCCGGCGCTTCTGCGAACGTCCAAGCGTTGGTCGACGAACTCCGACGCTTAAGCCCGGAATTTGAGATGCTGTGGCGCGAAAACGATGTTCGCACCCATGGCGAAGGCACGAAACATTTGCGGCATCCGGTTGCCGGGATGCTGGCGCTGGAATACTCGGCTTTTTCTGTCGATGGACGGCCCGATCTGAGCCTGGTCATCTACAATCCGGCTACACCGAAAGATGTGAACAAAATCCGCAAACTAATATCGCCCACACAGAAAACTACACTGCGGCGAGCCCTAACCACACTAAGATAAGGGCCTCGCGCAGAGGTAAAGAAACGAACCGCAGATGAACCAGCCGTCGCTAAAGCTATGGCTGGCAGGCTGCAGATTTACGTAGATAGGAAGTGGGTGATTGATGATAAATCTTTTACCGGGAGCTGAGCAGAGTTCGCTCCGTCTCCCCCTTTAGCTACGTCGGACAAGGACAAAGGGAGCACGAAGGTACAGACCAGGGAAGAATGTTGGTTCTCACACGCCGGAAAGACCTTGGTTTCCTTGTGGAGCGCTGCCTCGCTTCCGTCCTTGCCAAGCCTACGGCGCGATCCGGCAAGGCCGGACGAGGCCGATAGGGATCGCCACCCGATTCTTCCGCGCTTACAGCGCAGAACGGGCTTTTTAAACGCATACCGAGGGCTCGAAGACTCACCCTAGGCTACAAATATTTCACCGCTACGCGGCTCTATTAGGCTTCGCTCTGGATTGTACCTTTGCGCCTTTGCGTCTTTGCGTGAGATTTTTTCGGTCTCAGTACCTTCATTGCGAGCCATCTTTCTGGGCTCGCTCCATTACCAGCTTGGCAACGGCGCGGCCAAGAGCCAGCCCGGTATCGATATCGGTCCGAAAGTGGATCCCCGCCCATAGCCGTGACTCCGCAGCTTCTTTTCCCAACGCGTTCAAAGCGTCGGCATCTTGGGGAAACAGATAAGCAAGGACAGCGGAGATTGCTCCTGAGTGAGATCCGTGCGCTGCCGGATAACTCGGATGATTGGGTGTCGTGAAGAGCGGCGTCACTCCTAACATGAAGGGACGGATCGCCCAGTAGGTATATTTAGCGTCCCAACAAGCGACCGTGGCGTCGTACGCTGCGATGCTGGCCAAAGCGTAAACGCGGGCGGCTCGCGGCGGATTCGCATCGAGGCGATACTCGAAGATCTTCAGGTCGATGACATTGTTCCAGTTGGAGCGCCCAGATTGCCAATAATATGCGGTCGCATTGGTCTCAAAGGTTCTAGTGAGATTGCGCACCTCAGTCAGTTCGGCTTGTCCCTGAGCAGATTGGCAGTCCGGTGGAGGCGCCGGCCGCAACTGGCTTCCAGAGTCAAGCACCCAGGTTTTGCGGCTTCCGGCAAAAGGCGCGATCGGATTAATTCCAGTCCACCTGCAGGACCCGGCGGGGATATCCACTGAACCCGTCTTGTCCGAACCATCCTTTT
>JAFAIO010000317.1 GCA_019236675.1 Verrucomicrobiota bacterium | reverse complement strand
GGTTGCATACGGTTTCGGGGGTGGCGCCGGCCTGGTGGGCACCGGCGATACTTTGGTATTTGGTGAAGCCGACGCTTTCGTATTTGGTGAGGGCGATGGAGTTGGGCTCGGCGTCGGCGTGCCTTGGGCGTTTTGACCTCGAAGCGTCAAGGTGAATGCCGCAAACACCGTCAATGTCGCGAAGCCCATCAACGCGGTCAGCGTCGCGCGGTAAGACACGCTGCTAAATCCTTTGCCAATCATGAAATCCAGGAACGACAAAGCTAACCGTGAATGGATCCCAAGCAACCGCGGAGAAGAGGAACCGCAGACAGGCGCAGATTTACCCAGATAGAGTAACCGCGAACGCGCTGCGACGTCCCGCGAATACTCCACCGCCAGGACACTTAGCAAAGGCCGAAGAAGAAGCTTGAAATCCGCAGATTACACAGATTACGCAGATTTCATTAAGAGGCAGAAGAAGGGCTTTGGGCAAAAAAAACTGTCGGTGCGATTCTAACGCCTCTCTTCTCGAATTCGCGCAGATAAATCTTGTCCAGATTCCAGCGAATCACGTTTGGCGGATTCAAGATACGAATCCCGGATCTCTGCAGGGCACCAAGCCAATCCAAAAAGCTTTCATGCCGGTGATGGTAATCCCAACATGATCGAATCACCGCGGCATGGTATCTCGACCAATTGACGCTCTTATTTGACCAGACAGCGGCTTCCGCATCGACGCCGAAACGTGCAAATTCCGAAATAAGAAGCTGATCGTCAGGGCTGAGATTTGGTAGCTTCTCAAAAGTGATCAGGGCAACCCGTTTGGTCACAGGGATTCTTACATTAGTATTAGCGGGTTAGCAGCTACAGCTGGAAATCGCGGGAGCTGCTTTCGCCGACGACAGTGACCCGGGGTCTTCACCCTGCACAACAGGATATCTATCCCGCTGCAACCACCAGTCAATTCCTCCGACTAACTCTTTGGCCTTTAAACCAAGCGACGCTAGTCTGAGGGCTCCCTTGGTGGACCCGTTGCAACCGATACCGTCACAATAAACAATGTATGTTTTTGTGGGATCCAGTCTACCAAGGGTCTCCTCAGCCGGCAGAGGAATAGCTGTCGGGATATGTGCTTCCTTGTATTTATCAAAGGACCTAGTGTCGACTACCACGAATCCGTCAAGGTCCTCCAACAAATCTCTGTAAAGATCGGCGCTATCTGTGCCGAACTCCAATTTCGCGCGGAAATAGGCTGCGGCAGCCTCTGTGTCTGTTACCGGATAATCCAGGGTTTTAGATGTGTTAGTAGTCATTATATCGAGGGTTGTGGAATGTTGTTACGCTATGGTACAATGGCCTTCCGTAAAGAGCCATTTACGATGCTGCAATAGGGCCATTATGTCATGAGCAAAAAGGCAAACCAAACGTCTGCGGCCCTCATTACAATTCTAGCCAGTTCAAAAGATGACGGTCGCTCACTTTACGACAACGTCTATCGAGCCATCCGAAAAGCGATTCTCGAACGCCATCTACCTCCTGGGTCCAGGCTGCCATCAACGCGTGTGTTAGCCGGAGATCTCAATGTCTCCCGAAATACGGTAGAATCGGCCTACGCCCAGCTCGAAGCTGAAGGATTTACCAGACCGCATGTCGGCTCCGGTACTTATGTGCGAGATGTCGTTGTCCAGAGGAGCGGTTCCGTCCAAAAAACCGCGGTCGGCAGACGGCCGATGAACCCTCAAGAGACACTTTCCCAAAGAGGTAAGTTAATATGGTCCACGGGGGGCTGCCCTGAACCCCTCCAGGTTCGAGCGTTTTCGGCAGGCATGCCCGCACTAGAGGACTTCCCTACAGAGATATGGCAACGCCTTTGCAGTCGCCGGCTCCGTTCTATGAAGGGGCCAATGCTCGGTTACGGGAATCCACAGGGAGCCGACCAACTTCGCAGCGTAATTGCTCAATATTTGGCGACCGCCAGGGGCGTGAGGTGCATCCCAGAACAGATCCTCATTTTGACGAGCTCACAGCAGGGCCTGGACTTATGTGTTCGTCTTTTGGCTGATCCACGCGAAATGGTCTGGCTAGAAGATCCGGGGTATCTTGGTGCCCGCAACGCTTTTTTGGCGTCCGGGGCAACTGTCGTTCCAGTTCCCGTAGATGACGAGGGCTTGCAGGTATCCGTCGGAACAAAAAAAGCACCAAAGGCGCGTTTGGCGTACGTGACACCATCTCATCAGTATCCGACGGGAGTCACGTTAAGTCTGAACCGTCGTATCGCACTGCTTGATTGGGCTGAGGCTACGAAAGCCTGGGTAATTGAAGATGACTATGATAGCGAGTTTCACTACGCCGGCCGGCCGGTCGCGGCCATCCAGGGCTTGGCTGCTAGTGATCGGGTCATTTATGTTGGTACCTTTTCGAAAGTCATGTTCCCCAACCTTAGAATCGCTTACATGGTCGTACCGCCCGCCCTTATCGACTCGTTCGTTACCGGCAGGAGTCTATTGGATGGGCACAGTCCGACCTTCTTTCAATCGGTATTGGCTGACTTCATGGAAGGTGGACATTTCGCCGTGCATTTACGGCGGATGCGACTTCTATATCGCGCACGTCGAGACTTCCTGCTTGATATTGCCCAGGAAAGGCTTTCTAACTGGCTTGAATTCGGGGCGCTCGACGGCGGACTGCAAGTGCCTGCCTATTGTAAGATTCCGATCAACGACGAGCGGTTTTCTAAACGGGCATCTTCTGTTGGATTGGAGCTACCTCCTATTTCTAAACTTTACCTCACCGAGCCTGCCAAGCCCGGCTGGATAGTTGGATTTTCGGCCCTGACTCCGACGCAAATTTCTTCCGGCATGGATCGGCTTTCGGAGCTGCTAGACACTCTTTAAACAAGCAGTGAGCAATCGTCTCGGTTCAACGTGCTGCAGAGCGTCGCTTCGAACAAATGAGCAGAAATACTATTAGAACGTCCACTCCGTCATCAGTCGTTTCCGGAGTTGCTCGATCTCGGCAACCGCTTTTCTGATTTGCGGTTGCGGCGCGTTCCGGTGTAACTGGGCCGAGAGTTTGATCAGGTCCTCGTTCATCGCAGCCACTCGGCGTCCGAGTACCTGAGCGGTCGCCAATAGCAGACTTGTGGCCCACGCTTCTCCGTGCCGTAAAGCATCGTGTAAGGACGGGGCTGAGATTCGCCACAGGTGACTGTCGGCGGCGGTCATCGCCGTTGCGGTTCGCGCCGCGTCGGTTAGTGGGCCCATCTCGCCGAAGATGGCGCCCGCTTCGACCTTAGCCAGTGTGCGTTCATCCTCTGTAGTTGCACCCAGTTTAATCAGGATCTGGCCGCTGAGGAGCAGGTAAATAGAATCCCCCGGGTCGCCTTGCCTAAACAAGATCTTTCCATTTGCTAGGCGAACCTCGTCTATTCGGGTCGCCAAAATACTAATCTGCTCGGTGTTAAGGGACTGAAAACACCTAAAGCGACGAGCAAGAGCGGGATCGATGGCGTTTTCCATAAGTGTTTTCGCTACACACCGCGGAGCATAGCGGCTTTGGCCACGCGTCCAAGCGCTACGACGTAGGCAGCCGTCCGCCAACTGAGTTTCCGTGACTGCACCAGACCGCGAACCGTGGTGTAGGCAGCCGTCATGATCTGGCGAAGCCGATCATTGACTTCCTTCTCAGTCCAGCGAAGGCATTGCAGATTTTGCGTCCATTCGAAATAACTTACCGTGACGCCGCCGGCATTGGCCAGGATATCCGGAATCACCGTAATCCCACGTTGCTCAAACACTTCGTCGGCTTCGGGATGAGTGGGGGCGTTTGCAGCTTCAACGATCACTTTAGCGCGAACTTCGCGGGCCACATCACGATTCAATACGCCACCCAGCGCTGCCGGTATCAGCACATCCGCGTCACAGGTCAGCAGTGCATCATTGCTGATGCGGGATACGCCGTCAGCTTGATAGTCTGAAAGGAGACGGCGATTGCGGGCGAACTCAACCAGGGAAGGAATGTCTAGGCCATCTCGTTTAAAAATTCCGCCGGACACATCGCTGACCGCAACCACTTTCGCCCCACATTCGTGTGCTGAAAGGGCGGCGAACAGACCGACATTGCCGAAGCCTTGAATCGATAGGGTCGCATTCTGGAGACTTTTGCCGATGTCTTGCAGAAAATTCTCGGTGATACAAATAACGCCATAGCCGGTGGCGGCCTCGCGACCCTCGCTGCCGTGGAGTTCCACCGGCTTGCCCGTGACGACCGCGGGAGAAAACCCATGGAGCCTGGAATACTGATCCATGATCCACGCCATCACTTGAGCATTTGTGTTCACATCAGGAGCGGGAATATCTCGCTGAGGCCCGATCTCCTGGCTAATCCGTTCGATGAACTTTCGCGTGACGCGTTCCAGTTCGCCCTGCGACAGTTGTGATGGGTCGCAGGCAACGCCACCTTTGGCGCCGCCAAACGGCACATTGACCACTGCCGTCTTCCAAGTCATCAGCGCAGCCAACGCTCGCACATCGTCTGCGTCCAACGCCGGGTGGAAGCGCAGACCTCCTTTGGTCGGTCCTCGGGATGAATTGTGCTGGAAACGGTAGCCACTAAACACAGCCAGTTCGCCGTTGTCCCGTTCGATAGGAACGCTGACATGATGCTCGGCCTCGAGAGAGAGCAATAACTGCTCGACATGCGGCCCCAGCTTCATGATCGAGGAGGCCTTGCTCAGGTAATGATTAGTGGCCTCGAACGCGTTCATGCCGAAGCCCGAGTGGGCGCGCAATAATGGTTTGAATAGATCATCGGGATTCCAGAGTCTTTACGCACAAACATTTAATGGTCAGCCTATTACATCTGTTCGTACATTGTAAGAGTAGAGTAAACGCAAGGGCAAAATCCGGGTACATCGGCACAGTCCACCAGGCCTGACAAAAAAATTACTTGTCAGACCCCTTAATGCCTATTAACTCAGTAGGGATTAAGATTTTACCGTGTAAGACATAACGGCGCCAGGATCGGCTTTTGAAGCTTGCCGCGATCCTTAAAACATACTCCGCTGCAGGGGGATACTGGCAAGCGTGTTGGAGCAGGGAAACTCCAGCGGGAAGAGTGATGGCTCGATTTATCGAGGATCGAGCTATCGGTTCCGCTACCCGGCAGGGACTACTCCGAATCAATTCGATGTAGGCCGGGCGACGCGCCAGCGGTCCAGATAAATACCTGAAAACCGCGCTCCTGCAATGCACGGCGTGCGAAGAAAACAAATCCCCTTGCGCAGGCTTTAGAGGCTAGAGAGCGATCGAGGATTTGTCGCCGGGATTCGTCGGGCAGCCACCTGATGGGGCGCAGCGGAACGCCTTCACATGGCTCAACCACCGCTCACTGCATCGATTAAAAAAATCGAGGACGAGCTTGGAGTGATACTATTCGAGCGGACGAACCGGGTTACGCGTCTGACCGGGCCGGGAGAGATTTTTCTGGAGCAAGCCCGGCGCGTGTTGTCACAGGCTGAGATTGCGAAACGCGCTGGCGAAGGGCTGATCGGTTCACTGCGGGTCACTTTTGTAGCCAGCGCTTCTCGCGATTATCTTCCGCGCGTAATACTCGCGTTCCGTAAAAATCACCCGGAAGCGGAGCTGGAACTCACAGAGGCGACCACGGTTCAACAGGTCAGGTTATTGCTCGATGGCGGGGCTGATATTGGTTTTGTGGTACCGCCAATACGCGAGGCCGGGAACCTGAAAGTGGAACTCATCACCGAAGATCGACTGATTGCCGTATTACCGATAGCACACCCGCTCTCGCAGCGAAAACGGCTCAAACTGGCAGACCTGAAAACTGAACCTTGGATCCTGTTCCCCGCCCGGCAGGGCCCCTGGGCTGCATGCCAGGATTATGGCGGCCTGTGAGCGGGCAGGGTTCGTTCCGCATATCGCTCAGGAAGCCGTCCAGATGGAGACGATCGTCAATTTGGTTGCGTGCGGTCTCGGCGTGGCCCTGGCGCCAACCTCATTCCGAACGCCGGAAAGAAGGGATGTTGTGTTCTTGGCCATTCATGGACCGGGAGCGCCGGTCGGATACGCGCGAGTGGTCAGGATTCAGAAAACAGAAGTCGAGTTACCACAGCGACGAAGGAATCTGTAGCCTTCAAAGGGATATGTGTTTCTACAGACAAGGTTACCCGCTTCTTTGTAGTCAAACTCTCGCTATTGCCCACGCGCGCGGGTGAGTGCCGGGAAGCCAATGGCAAGTACAGAATTCGCGCCACCGCCAACTCGTTATGGTTCTTCACGATTGGACCCAATCGAGATTCCTGGGGTATCTGAGGCCGAGCTAACGCAAGCTTACTTTGAGAGCCAAGCTTTGACTCCGTCCTCGTCGAGGTCAGGTTCTAGGTCCAATATTTCCGGAGGAGATTCATC
This sequence comes from Verrucomicrobiota bacterium, assembly GCA_019236675.1. Taxonomy (GTDB): domain Bacteria; phylum Verrucomicrobiota; class Verrucomicrobiia; order Chthoniobacterales; family JAFAMB01; genus JAFAVN01. Next base: position 12,600 of record JAFAIO010000317.1, on the reverse strand, counting down.
GAGTCGCGTGATGGTGCCGAAGTCTTCCGCCACTTCGGCTAACTCCTGTCTCACTACTTCGCTCGCTGCCGTCAGTGCGACTTCCTCCGCGATCTCGTCGGCCGATCGACTCTCCATGGAATCGTCGTAACCTTCTTCGCTAACCTCTACAAAAACCGTGTGTCGGGAGGCGCCTTCTTCGAACGGTCCAGTATCCCTTGTTTCTTCTCGTTCAAAAACAAGCCGAAAATACATGGCTGAGTTTTCTGTTCTCATTTCGTTGGCCATATAGAACTTTTTAACAACTTAGAATCCGAATGTTCCTGAGAAACCGGCTCTCTGAGGTTAAGCTATTGGTCCTCGACTGATTCAATTTCGCGAGCCTGGGCCAGTCTGGATCTACTACCGCGCCCGAAAATAATTCGCTCAGATCCGATCAAAGCCCGTCGAGCGATCAAATTGCGTCGACGGGTGGCGGCACCGGATCTGCGCGCGATCTGAAGAGGATAAACAGCGGCGGATTTGCTAACTAACCTCAAAATGATCCTGTTCTGGCCCTAACGCATACAATTGCGTCACTCATCCGACTTCTTTGTCACAATTTGCAATCCCAGGTAGAGCATGGCCCTGTTATCACCGTAAATATCACGACCACCCGTGAAAAGCAGGTTCAGGTGCTCGGTCAATTTAAAACTGCCGCCAATATTAAATGCGACATCCGAACGAGTACCCGACTGCTTTCGCGTATTGCCGAACAGCTCGACTCCAAGGTTTAACCGATCAGTGATATCGCGTTGTAAGACGGCGCCCACAAACCAATAGCTTTTTTGGCCAGGCGCAGTTTGTAACCAATACTCGGTCTCACCATATAAGGTCCATTTGTCCCAGCTCTTCTCCGCCAACAAAGGGAGTTCGTAAATCGGGCGTCCACTGCCGAGGCCGCTCTTAGCGTCTCCAGTTGGCGCGTACATCTGAGGGTAAGTCCCCAGCTGGACATGCGAATGTTCATCTTCAAAAAACCGCCATTTTATCCCGAGCAAAACATCGCCCACTCCAGCCGCTGTACCGCGGCGGTCATCCTGAACCACGGTCACGGGTACATCGAACTCGAGTTGGATGTTTGGAAGACCGTAGTTCAGGTCAAACAACGGCGCCTGCATATCGGTGGTACCAGCCGTCCGCTGCAACGTAAACGGGATATTAATCTCCCAACCGCCCACTGGCGGAACTTCCGGATCATCGGTCACGAAAGGTGGTCCGGCGCGAACAATGCTTGTGAACATCAAACTCCAAGCGACGAAAATCGGTCGCAATTTCACATCCCTCGGCAACATCTGCTACCTCCCCAAGCAAAAGCCGGGTTAAAAAAGGCCTTCATCAAGATTCTCTCGCGTTTGTCATGTCCGTATAAAAAGACAGTCCTGTTCCTCGGAGCGATTCGAACGCGCATTCGCCTGCTTACGTTCTTTCGCGCGCTTCACTTTCCTGCTTGGCCAAGCACGCCGGATGAGAAGCAACGGGCCTATTTTTTGAAGTTTGGGTTGGGCAACGGGAGCAGATTTCCACCGTGTGTCCTGCCGGATCGCGCGTATAGGCATGCCGCCACCCCCAGGGCATATCTGCGGGCGGCTCGTCAAATCGCACCCCTTCTTGTTTCATACGCTCATACACATCATCGACGTCGGGTACGGCAAAATGCATCTGCAATCGCTCGGGATGATCGAGAGGTTGGCCGGGAAGAAGGATCATGGCCGGGCCTTTTTCCTTGGGGGAGCCAAGCGCTTGAGTCTCGCCACCTCCAATGTGGCGACCACCCAAAACCTCCAGACCCAAGTGCTGGCTATACCACTGGGCCACCTCTTTTGGATCTTTCACTCGCAACGAAATCCATCCAGGAAACATACGAATACTTCCCTTATTTTTAACGTTATTGAGGGTTGGCTCCTACTCTTCTTTTCAAGCTCGCATTCGGCAGGCGCCCTGGATTCGTCAAAACAACATTCAAGGCGCCTATCGCGAACGCGAGGTGATTACGTAGTTACTACATAGGATGATCCTCGCTTGGTTTCTCATTGAGGCATTTTGTCGGCTGTGCTGGTTTACCCGTTGCTACAGATCATAGTTCCTTTTTATGGAATGCGAGGGTCGCTGAGCCAGATAAGCATCTCCGACCCAGCGGTAGGACGAATTAACTCACTTAGCTCTCTCAATTCGGTTGCGGTGGATATCCGCGACCGCGGCTACTTTGCAACCGTTCATACTGTGCTCACACCGCAAAGATCGTAAAAGCAATCTGCGTCTGCTTTGAACGGCGAACTACTTACGTGAATCATAACACGCAGACGGTGGCCGATCGGATCGCTAGTGCGTTCGTGCGTAACGTAGGACACCTCCTGGTGATTCCGCTGGCTGTCTTATGGTCAGTCACTGTTTTCAGCCCACCACAGGCTTCCGCTGCGGCCGAATCGATTCAGCTGAACAAACCCAATCTGAGCGGCAACTGGACACTTGATCTCAGCGCATCGACTTCGCTCGAGGCCCTGATGAACCAAATCGGTGCTAGTCCCCTCGAGCGAAAATATGTGTCTTCGACCAGGCTGACTGCGATCCTGAAGCAAACCGGAGACACCCTTACGGTCGCCACTCGGGGTCCCGGTTTCACTTTAGATCAAATCCTTTACCTGGACGGGCGCATCGACACGGGCAGCCTTAAACTCTTAGGAGCGACTTCTCTCAATACGAAGGCGGCCTGGTCCAGCGATAATAGACAGCTCGTGGAGATTCATGAGATTAGAACCGAGCAGGGAAAGGACGGCATCCTGATCATCAAACGCTATCTCGAGGACCAAGGGAGAACCCTAGTAGTTGTTTTTAGTCTGAGGCTCAACGCAGTAGCATCCCAAACCTCTGCGCGCCAAATCTGGCGCAGGCAAACTTAAGGAATGCTTCCTCCTCAATTGATGATCCAAGGCCATTGCACAATCGGCCTCTACTTTCAACGAGACTTTAGAAGCTGCCTTTTTTTGTTTGAGTTGATTCGTTCTGCCACACTTATCTATGCGGCTGAGCCACTTTGCCTGGCTAAAGAATCCGACTGTTTGCTGGTCTAGGAAGTCGCGTCCCAATTCCAGGCTTCGCGCCTCCCTCTACCTCGCAAGCGAGGCGGTGCTCGAGGAGGGCCCCCTTAGCCATCTTTTCCATCCGCTTCAATCCCGTCATGCGAATGGTCATTAAATGGATCTACAAGCTCCACCTGAACATACGATGCTGTCATCCAGACTCTTGCGCCAGAACTCCCCGTCTCGGCAGGCAAATCGCTTTAACCGCTTCGCGATTTATTTCAATTCTCATTAATGAAATTGCCAGAGACCGTCTTTGTCATACCGACTTATCGTCTACGTGATGTTCCGGAAACGATTGAGGCTTACGATCAACATTTTTGGACCAATGGCCATTCCGTCAAAATGATCGTCTTCGATGACTCCAGCCTCGTTAATCATCAAAAATATTTTCCCCAACTTGAGAAAACCAAGACCGTCAACGACCTTTACTACGTTGGTCCTGGAGAGAAAGAACAGTTCTTGAAGTTTCTGAACAAGAAACTGCGCGATAAAAAACTCGAATCCCTCGTCCGTACGCTCTTCCGACCCAGTTACGGCGGTAATCGTAACTTTTCTCTCATATATACCCTCGGTTCCTTCTTGGTGAGCGTCGACGACGATATGCGCCCCTATGCGCTGGTGGAAAGCAGCCCGGAATCGCTCCGGCCGAATGAGGTCAGCCGTGGGCATCTGAAAAAGAGCGGCAACAACGATTACATCGAGAAATCATTCGATATTTTGATGTCCTTTAAAGACGTTCTCGGCAAAAGGGTCTGCGAAGTGCCGGATAATTTCGAGACCGGCAACCTTCTAATCGACACTTCGATGGATTTGGAAACGAACATCGCCAAGGAGTTCACCGTCGAAAATTCCCTACTTTTGGAGCGAGGAGCGGTCTCTAAAAACGCAGTGGTCAAGATCGCTCAGACTTTTCGTTCCGGGACCAACGACATCGATGCGCTGGATTACCTGGAGATGTATCTGAATGACGAAAACCAGCAGCATCATGACCTGCATGAGCTTAACGCGGTTTACGTCCTCGAGAATTTCCGACCCGTTGTCACCAATCAGAACTGGCGGATCGATTGCGGAGTCGCCGGCTATGATAACCGGCTGGGCTTGCCGCCGTTCTTTCCTACCCGGCTACGGTTCGAAGACTACATCTACCGGTTATGGATCCAACAAGACGGCATCGTCACAGCCCACACTGATGCAGCCCAGACTCATGTAAAAAATAACTATATGAGAAGCCCATTGGCGATGGATGTATTCAATGAAGAGGTCTGCACGTTGCTGAAGAAAAAGATTAAGTCCTCGCTCGAGAGCGTCGATGATCTATCCATCCGCTTCGATTATGGGGGCGAAGTAACCTTGCAGGATAGTGAAGAGATTCTGGAACGGATTTCCGCGGTACATGCCCGTATCCACAAAGCGGCGGTAACTACAAAAATCCCTCAACGCAAGCAGGCGCTTCTTCTCTTCGCAGAAACTTTGGAGCGCTCCTTCTACGGTTTTGAGCCCGATTTTTTTCAGCAAAATGTTTCTCGCATCGTCGACGATGTCATCAGCCAGATCCAAGCTTCGCTCGAGATCTGGCCGACGCTGGTCGAGATCTGCTATTTTCATAAAGACAAACGTGAGTTCCCTCAGATCAAAGTTCAAAACAAAAAGATCAAACGAAGCAGTGGAGTTCCAGGATGAGCGTTACGGAATAAGTGTAAGTCGCAGTCCTGCAAGCTGGCTTGAAGCGCTCCGTCGACTCAGATGAGAAACCTCACCTGTGTTTGCCTGGCTGAAGAATCCGACCCGACCGTCTGCTGGTCTGGGAAATCGGGGTCCCAATTCCAGTGAAACGCCAAATCGTAGCTCTATTGATTAGGCGAATGTGCAGGATCTTTTGTCACATCCAATGTTTCGCCGTTCACGAGCTCATCGGAATTACCTCGAGCTGGGGGAATATCCGAATTTTGTGCCGGATGCCTTTGATCGGCACTGTTCGCTGTTGGTCCGGGTATAGAAGGGACTTTTTCCTTGACCCCCTCATCAGAGTCTTTTTTCAGCGTGGTCATATCACCTATGTTCGCACCTCCGTTATTCTTAAGCCGCAGCCCACATGAAGCACAGAAGCACCAATCAGGCGGCCGCGCAGATAAACAGCCGCGATTGCGAATGCATAAGCTTACCATGAAGTCAGGAGCCAAGGAGCTGGCGCAACTGATCTAGCCTAAGGCCCTATTTTGCCTCACTTCCTAAAGATGCAGTCAGACTCGATATTGAGCTGCCTAGAGAACGGCGCCTTTTCAGGCACACCGTTCTTTCCAGGCAACAACAATTACCGGCTGCTGCTCGATTTTCCGCTATCGTCGATGTCGACGTCTTCGCGTCGGATGGTCTCCTGAACAGTCCGTTGCTCCGTGCCCTCAGTCTTGCGCACGCGGACACCGCCGGTGACGTGAGTTTTCTTTTCTATTACCGGCTCTTCCCGAGTAAGCGGAACTTCGAGGTGCTCTTCCCGGAATGCTTCTTTCTCCCCTGTCTCCATCTCATCGGCTGGCAGGCGCTCAACAACGGCATCTTCTTTTTTCAGCTCGACCGGAACGTTCACCTGCTCGGTGCTGGTTTTCTTGTGGATCTTAACTTCCCCGGCGGGCACCGTTCGTTTTCCAAGATTTACCTCTTCTTCAGACAAAGGCACCTCCAAACTGCTCTCCCCCGAATGTTGCCCGGCGCGAACCTCCTCCCCTTGCGTTCCGGTTCGTCTCTGCCCTTCCTGAGCTTCGTTCTCTTCGCGAATTCCCTCTCCACCATGTACGGCTGAATTGGGACGAGCTGCGTCGTCTCCTTTTATCTCCCCTCTCCAACCGCCGGTTTCCTGCCCTCTGCTCTCGATAAAGCCGCGGAACCGCTCCAGGTCGGCTTGCACCCGGCCTGATGGAATTCCTAGAGCGTCACCGGTTTTTTCCAGCAAACCTTCGGGCTCGTATTCGATCGTAGCGGAAACTTTTGTCCATTCGGGACTGATGGACTCAAAGGTGACGGTTCCTGAGTTGGGACTCCCGTCGACGCTTGCCCAAGCAATTCTCTGATCCGGCTCTTGTTGGGTAACTTCTGCTTCCCACTCTTTCACCATTCCGCCGATCTTGGTTTTCCAGAAGAGTCGCTTTGGGCCTTCCTGCCGCACCTGTTCGACACCTTCCATGAAACGAGGAAATTCCTCAAACTGGGTCCACTGATTGTAAACAGCACGGAGCGGAGCATTGACGTCGATCGAGTGTGAAGTAGCAGCCATAATGTGGAAATCTATTGTTTGGATTTTGTTCTACCGTTCTTTAGCTAGATTCGTCACACCGAACGGAATTGGTCGTAACTGTTTATTCAGTTTTGTGCCGGTTATCCATTTTCGGGAACCACATAGCGTTTCTCCTAACTTACCTCGGCGAGCTCTTAAGAGCGGCTGCTAATTGCTCCGTTCGGGCTTGGGCGAGAACGGCTCGTCCGATCTAGCTAAACGGCAAATGCCCAGCAGGAAGCCTTATCCCCCAGACCAGCCTAGGTGTGATCTCAGGACGCACCTGATGGGGATTCGATAATCACCCTTAGGAAACGCGCGTGTCTTCCCCTGATTTCCTTACTTATTCCGACTGTTACCGTTACATGGAAGACCAACCCGGCCGTCACATTTAATGTTTATTCGCCCCCAGTCTATCCTAGGGACGAAAAAGGATAGTCCTGAAATCGGTTGGGCAATTTGCATCTCCCTTAAATAGACATTTCGTTCGCAATTCCCCAGATCCTACCCTGCCTCGTCGCGCGAACGAGAAACACTATGCAACTAGACACGCTCAAGGACCTTTACATCCACGAACTCAAAGACTTGTATAGCGTCGAAAAGCAATTGATCGGCGCAATACCAAAAATGGCGAAAGCAGCAAATGACGAGAAACTCGGCGCCGGCTTTCGGGAACATCTGGAGCAAACCAAAGAACACGCCGCGCGGCTCGAAAAAATCTTATCCGAGCACAAACAGTCTACACGGGGCAAAAAATGCAAAGGAATGGAAGGCATTATCGCGGAAGGCGCGGAGATGATCGAGGAAGAAGCCGACCCGGAGGTGAAGGACGCCGGTTTAATCGCGGCTGCTCAACGCGTCGAGCACTATGAAATTGCCGGATATGGCACCGCCCGGACTTATGCCGAAATGCTTGGCGATAGCCTAGGCGCCCAACTTCTTCAGGCGACGTTATCAGAAGAGGAAAAGACCGATCAAAAGCTGACCCAACTGGCTAAGTCCTCTATCAATGTCGCGGCCGCACAGGCCGGATAGCGATTGGGCGGTGCGAACCCTTAAGGAATCCGGAGGTTTCTGTTATGTTTATCGATAATTCTCCGAATCATCCCGATGATTCGCAGGAATTTTTCATCGGAGAGAACCTTTCGAGTTACCAGGCTGAATGGCTATGGACTCAGTCTGAAGCGCTTGGGCAAACCGGCGGCCAGATGCTAGAGGCAATCCTCAAGGAATGGCTGTTTGATCATCCGCAGGAAACCATGCTGAAATTGGATCAAGGAGGAATTGCTCGTCGTGCGATGAACGAATTTATCGTTCGTCACCATAAGGAATTTCTGCCGCTGTCGTGTATAAGGTAAGTGCTGTATAAGAAGTGGGTCGCTCACCGCTCCGCGTTGTTGTTGCGCACATAACTACTTTTTAACAAGAAAAACTTCAAACACTGGAAACGGTGTGTCTTGTTCCCACTGCTCGTTACGAGCAAATGTGACAGACCACCTTTAGATCCTGCAGACATTGGAGATGCTATTACCGCGCATCAAGCAGTATTGTAAGACGTCAGCTATTCACCGGCCAGTTCGACGATGATTGGAACCATGTCACCGATATTAGCATTTGGGTTCCCCTCACAGATTACTTCAACGCGCGATTCCCGAATTGTATGGCTTCGCTCGCCGTTCAACCCGGTGGACAGCAGCTCCGAGCTGTGCCTTAACGCATCGCATTCGAGCCGTACCAGAACCGAATCTGCGCTTTCCCTCTCGACGTCGATAACTGTCGCTAGGAAAGCATGTTTCACTGAAGCGTGTTCGTGTTTGTCTTACCTCTCGGTCGCTCCTATCTACAATTTTGCCCGTTGGAGCGCTGTTTTAGCAAACTGTAACCCGCAGGCTGTTTCCCAAGATGTTATCGAACCAGATTTCGACAAGCGGATGCCATGGGTGAGTTTGCTCTAGGAGAAGTCCTTCGGAAGATCGTCCAACAGGAGCAAGAGCATCTGCAAGATCTGGCAGATGCTCTAGGGATTGATACTCCGGAGATATAGCGGAGCATCCCCGGAGTCGTTTTTCAGACATCCCCCGATTCCATCCGGGAAGGCCCGTTATCCCAAAGTCATGGTTTTCTGAAACTCAACAGACCTAAGCGATGAAATTGATCGCTTTGTTGCGATATTCGGACGGATTAAGAATTGAGTTTTACGATACCGGCTAGAGATCGGCATTTCGCGAACGTACTTAAGACTTTGTCATCAATTGGCCGGGAGATCTCAAATCTGATCCTGGTCTCCGCGGCCGCCCCGAGACTTTTCGGAAAGCTCTCTCTCCGCTGCCAGCCAATCTTCATGCGGACTACCCGGCTTCTCGCCGCGTTCTAAATAGAGCTCATACGCTCGACGCGCGATCTGCTCGTAGGTAGGCCGGAGAGATGTCCCGGCGCCAGGTTCGGTTTCTATGTTTTCCTCGACGCTAGAGCCCTCAATAGCCATCGGTTTCGGTGTGTCGGCGATTATGGTGCCATGCCTATGGTGAGGTTCATCTGCTTCGCCTGCGATCGGGTCTCCGCCGGTTCTTCCCCTACCAGATGCTACGGCCCCGGTGACGGCCGCTGACGGCGGTATCTCTCGGTCCCGAGATAAAGCCTCGCGCTTCGTGGATTCTTCGACGCCCCAAGTATCCCCCTCTTTTATTGCCGGTCCGATCGAGCGCGGAGTTTCAAGCGGTTCAGTTTGACCTGTGGGTACAAAGGCTTTGCTTCCACTTTCCATTAACTCCCGAAATCGGTTAAGATCGTCCGCCAGTTGTCCCAAGGGAAAACCCAGCGCATCGCCAACCTGCTCGATAAAGCCTTCCGGCTCGTATTCCATTCTTAAAGTAACCCGGGTTGTCGAATCACTGACTGGCACAAAATTGACCTCTCCCCTATTTGTCGTTCCCTCCACGCTTCGCCATGCGATCCTCTCGTTAGGAACCTGCTCTGTGATTTCGGCTTCCCACTGTTTCTCTTTCCCACCGATTTTGGCTCTCCAAAACAGTTTTGTGGGACCATCTGGCCGGACTTCATCGATGTTTCGCATAAAGCGCGGGAACTCTTCGAATCGTGTCCATTGATTGTAGACCGCCTGTAGCGGTGCGCTAACTTCTATCGAATGTGTGATTGCTCCCATAGTCTGGAATCTTGAAGCTTCTATCTAGGTTATAGTTCGCCCGCGCTCTAAATTAGGTTTGGCCTATAAGACCCATATTTGGGTCCAACGAGCAGTGTATCGGGATCCTTTTTCCCAAACCCCTTAGAGATCATTGCTAGTCATTCGAGGCAATGGCTAGTATAGGCTCGTTCACCGGTTGACCAGCTTTCAATCGCACTTAGAATCAGGGCTGCCCCGATCCTCCCGCAGAACCGTAGATTTGGCCAGTCGCATAGCTAGCGTCCATAGCCGCCAACTGGACATAGATCGACGCCAATTCCGCGGGTTGTCCCGGCCTACCCATGGGTGTTTGGCCGCCAAATTTCTGTAGCTTTTCCTGACTCGCTCCGCCGCTTACCTGCAACGGCGTCCAGATAGGGCCGGGGGCCACGCCATTTACCCGAATCCCCATTGGCGCCAGCTGCTTGGCTAACGACTTCACATAGTTCATGGTGGCCGCTTTGGTTTGGGCGTAGTGATAGAGCTCAGGTGATGGATCATAGGCCTGTTCCGAGGCCGTTCCAATGATGGCCGATCCCGGTGGCAGGTGTGGCAAGGCAGCTTTAATGATCCAAAATGGAGCGTAAATGTTGGTCTTCATTGTCCAATCGAACTCCTCCGACGAAAGCTCAAGGATAGAAGGTCGAGCCTGCTGTCTGGCGGCGTTACTCACCACGATGTCCAAACCACCTAACGCCTCGATCGCATCACTAACTAGCTTTTGACAAAACGCCTCTTCACGTAGGTCCCCAGGGAGCGGCACCCCTTTGCGCCCGCACTCCTTGATCAATTGAATTACCTCCTGCGCGTCCGGCTCTTCGGTGGGGAAGTAATTGATGGCGACATCGGCACCTTCCCGGGCGAAAGCAATCGCGGCAGCTCTGCCCATACCGGAGTCGCCACCTGTAATGAGCGCCTTACGTTCTGTCAAACGCCCGGAGCCCTTGTAACTATCTTCACCGTGATCGGGTCGGGGCTCCATTTTACTGGCCAATCCTGGCCACGGCTGAGATTGCGCGTTAAAAGGCGGCTTTGGGTATTTAGTCGTAGGGTCGCATAGGGTATCTTGCCCGGATAATTCTCGAGGTTGATCGGCCGCCAGGCTTCTGCCGCCAGCCGCCGTAACCAACCCTACCCCAATCCCCCTAAGTGCATTTCGACGCGTGATGGTTCTACGTTCATTCATAAGTTACAGCTGCTCGAAGCGCTTCCCATTCCACTGGTGGCCTTATCCGATTGGTAAGCTTGGTGAAGATGGTCTCGATGCCGAAGTTTTGCGGTTAGTACAAACACCCTTGAAATGAGAATCTTCGCTTCGGTTTCTTATTTTTCGACGCTCAACGATAGGAGCGTGCATCTAGCGTTCGTCGCGCCTCGAATCCGTGGCCGTATCAAGAGACGGTTCATCGAACAAAACGCGATTAGCTATTCGTTGGACTAATTCTTTCAAGGGAAACGGGATGGCAAAGTGCTGGCTACGCTCAGGTCTCGATCTCGATCGAGCATTGTAGGAGCTATTTTGCCGCCACTTTGGCCGCGGTAACATTCACATCGCTTTCCGCGACGGTCGTCAATTTCTCATCAGCCGCTTGCTCCTCTTCGAGCGTCTTTTGAAGAGCCTCGGCAACGTCATTCAAACCAAGACTCTTCGCCAATGTCCGGGCTGGTCCATATCCCGCCATCTCGTAATGCTCAACGCGCTGTGCGGCGCCGATTAGGCCGGCATCACGCACATCCGGTTGTCCTTTGGCTTTGATAAATTGCTCCCCTTCCTTAACCAGGCCTTTCATGGCCTTCCCTTTGGATAAGCAGTCCAGATATGTTCGGCATTATTTACAACAAAGCTAATTCAGGTTAGATAGGCCTGTCTGCATCCGCAATTGTACTTATGGCCAAACCCAGCTTCCCCGCCCACGTCCCTCCGATGGTGGCGGAGAGCGCGAAGGCGGCTTTTGATTCACCCGATTGGATCTTTGAAATCAAGCTAGACGGTTACCGGGCGATCACGGTTTTCGATTCCGCTGGAGAGGCCCATCTTTGGTCCCGAAACGGCCTTCCATTGGAAGCAAAATTCCCGGCGCTCGCCAATGCCGTATCGAAATTGAAATTACGCTCGACAATTCTCGACGGAGAAGTCGTCGCGCTAGATGAAAATGGAATTCCACGTTTTCAATTGTTGCAACGGTTTCAGAAGCAACCGAAAGCCCCCACCCTCTACTATGTCTTTGACGTTCTCTGGTATAAAGGAGAAGACCTTACTGGAAAATCGATTTTGGAACGGAGAAGCGTACTCGAACGCATTTTGAAACCGACCGCAGGGATCCAGCTCGGCAATTATGTCGAAGACGAAGGGAAAGCGCTCTTTGAACTAACCAAAGAAAGGGGCATGGAGGGGATCATCGCCAAACGCAAAGACAGCATTTACCGGCCGGGAAAGCGAAGCTCTGATTGGCTCAAGATTAAGACTCGTCTCCAACAAGAGTTTGTGGTCGGCGGGTTTACTGCCCCGAAGGGAAGCAGGAAGCATTTAGGCGCGATAGTACTTGGCGCCTACACGAAGGGTAAACTTCGGCATTATGGATATGCCGGTAGCGGTTTTACCGAGAAAGGACTCAAGGATGCGATCGAGCGCATGAAACCGTTTTTTGTCGACAAATGCCCATTTACCAATCCTCCCAACATCAAAGAAAAGATCCAATGGGTGCGACCTGATCTGGTGTGCGAGGTCGAATACGCGGAACTTACCGCGGACGACCAATTGCGCCAGACGACGTTTCTAGGTTGGAGAGACGATAAGAAGGCACGCGAGGTGGTTTTGGAGCAGTGAAAGCGAAGCGCTAGGTTTGAGGGTTTTTTCTCTCCCCGTCTGGCAGGCCTTCGCTATGCGCCTTCAAGTTGCCGAAAGGCCTGTCGGAAATTTTCCGCTATCTGCCGTGCATCTTCGAGGGCTTTCCTCTCTTGACTCGATCTGTCGCATTCACGAAGCTTCGACAGTAAGATGACGGTTGCTTCTTCATCCTCTTCTTCGCCAGGACCACGGATGAGCT
>JAFAIO010000259.1 GCA_019236675.1 Verrucomicrobiota bacterium | reverse complement strand
AGAGATCACAATCGACGACGTGGAAATGTTGCTCGGACTCCAGATCAAGCGAATCTCGAAGTCCGATTTACAAAAGAACGAAGACGATAAACTCAAGATCGTGGAAGAACTGAAGGATGTTCGGAAGAACCTTCGGCAGCTGACAGCCTATGTCATTGGGTATCTCGAGGGCTTGATCGAACATTATGGCAAGCAGTACAAGCGGCGAACGCAGTTAACGACCACTGAAGAGATCGATGTCCGCGAGCTCACCGCTAACGAGCTCGCCATTGTCTATGACCGGGAGCGCGGTTTCCTCGGGTCGGAGGTCAAAGGCGAAGCCGCGTTTCGTTGTTCGCCGCTGGATCGATTATTGGTGGTTTGGGACAACGGCCGTTATCAGATGATCCCGCCACCCGATAAGGTATTTGTGGATAAGGACGTTTGTTTCTTTGCTGTGTACGACCGCGAGAAGGTCTTTACGATTGTTTATAGCACGTCCAAGGCGAGCTTTGTTAAACGGTTCGCTTTCGGAGGCGCTATTATGAATCGAGATTATTTCTGCACTCAAGAAGGCGCCAAGATTAAGTTTATCTCCGACCGACCGATCAATGAGCTTCGCCTGAAGTACCGGCATGCAAAAGGGACGCGCGTCGATGAGCAGACCTTAGCGGCCAAAGATATTCAGGTCCGAGGCCCAAAGTCTCGGGGGATCCAGGTGACGAAACGGACGGTCACCAGCGTAAACGCGCGCTAGGGACGGATCATCTCCTGCTCATCCGCGGGTGGCGTACGGCTGACCAAACGGAGGGGCGTTGCAATCGGCGTGCGATGCTAAAGCGTGCGCCCGACCAACGATTGCGTGCAACCCGTTTCGTGTACCCACAACCGCGACGCCCCGGAAAACCTGTCGCGCCGTAGTCCGCGGAGGTGGACCGTGCTATGTCTGTTGAGCCTGCACGTTTTTGTGGCCTGCAACGCGCTCAAGGGAGCCGCGGCTAACACGCGCTTCGGCCCAAAAAACCATGTGTGCAAACAATGCCTGCCAACAGGGTCCGCAGAATGCGGCTCCCCTCCGGCCTAAGTGGTTGCCGCGCGCCCACCCCCACCGTTCCCGGCGCTCACGGCGTTGCCGGCGTTCCTGTGGGATACATCTTGCCCAGTTCTTCGGTAACGATAGCGATCTTTTCTGGCAGACCGGGGCGAAGCGTCGGCGCCTCGTGGGTAACAGCCAAGAAAACGTCTTTCGCACCCGACAGCGTCAGAAATTCGTCCCCGATTCGATAGGTGCTGACCCGGGTAGCCAGATTCGCATAATCTCGGACCTTGTTCGGTAGCCGATCGTACAAGAGTGCGTAGTCGCGGCGCGGAACTTGGAACAAGGGATGCAGACGTTGAGGCAACCGATCAGCCAAAACCGAGCCGAATTGCTGGACGATCAACGAATGCTCGATTCCGGGTAGGTTGGTTACTAGCTCGGCGATGCGTGATGCATCCAGGGTCTCTTCAGTGAAAAATTCACTCTCCAACACATAAGAATCCCAAGAAGCGGCGATTGGCGGCCCAGGATGGGATATGACTAGCGGGAGGTCGGGCTCGACAGGCGCAGCCTGGGGTGGGGGTTCTGCCTTTGGCTCTTCTTTAGCAACTGGTTCAACGCTTGTCGCGCCAAAGTCCTGCGGCCGCGGGAGCGGCGGGGTCGGCGTTTCCGGCTCTTTAACAGCGGTTTGAGTCTGAGCTTCAGCAAGCCGTTTGCTTGCTTCCTCGTGCTGACGCTGGGTCAGCGCCAGAGTTTGTTTCGCCTCATCGATTTTTTGCAGGAGCCCGCTATGGCTTTCGCTGGCCTGCCTTATATTCTCTTGCAGCACCGCGTGGTTTTGGTGGGCTTGATTTATTTGCTCCAACAGTTCGGCATGGCTGAACCGGAGACTGGTTAACCGTCCCTGTACATCTGAAAGCTCGGCTCCAGTATCTTGTTTCGCGGCGGCCAAACGTTGATGATCTGAATGCAAGCGTTCGCTTTCTTTGCGAAGCTGAGCGACTTCTTCGCGAGCTCCCTCCAGCTCTTTCTGGAGTTGAACGCGTTCGTTGACTTGCTCAGGGGTTGCCTTTGAGAGCGTATCCTTTTCGTGGGTCAAAGACTCAACGTGCTGCTGGAGTACAGAAACCTGGTGAATGATCGCTTCTCGGGCGGATAGACGCTGGTCGAGCTCATCCCGGATCGGTTGCAGCTGCGCCAGCATCGATTCGCGTTCTCCCAATAGCCGAGTGATCTCTTTCTTTAGCTCGGCCACTTGCGTCTTCATTAAACGGCTTGTTTCCTGGATCTCGCCCAATTCGGACGTAGCCGATTGGACATTTCGCCGGGATTCCTCTAATTCGTGACGCGTTTTGAACCAGGCCTCCTGATGCTCGAGATGCTTGCTGCGTTCTTCCTGCAGTCTTTGCTGTGTCCGCGCGATCTCATCACGGAGCGAATCGTGTTCGTTCATCCGGGCGGACAGTTCGTCCTCCGCGCTCCGAATCTGGTTCTTGATCGTAACATGCGCTTTCTTGGCGTCCTCGATTGCTTGCATGCTCGTCGAAATCTGGCGTTGCAATTTCTCGTTCTCGACCCGGTTCCGCATCAACGCCGAGAGACTGCTCAACAGGTCCTCCTCAGTCTTCGAAATTACCGCTCTCGTGATATCCGGGTCCGAATGAAACCACGGACTGTCTACCCGCGGGGCGGCTTCTGCAGGCTGTTTCAGCGCCTGCACTGAGCCTGTCGAATGTGCCTGCACTGAGCCTGTCGAATGTGCCTGCACCGAGCCTGTCGACGTGCCGAGTTGGAGTTCGCCGGTTACGTTTGCGGGCTGTAGATTCTCCGGTTCCGAAGGGCTCGCTGGATGCGGATCGGGGGCCTCTGCCATAAAATCAAGAGTTCCTAATTGTTTTTCGATTTTTCCCCGACTAAGAAACGCGAAACCATCAAAGGCCGGGGAAGTTTGTTACTAATATTACAAGCCGGCCTCGCATGCGAGTAACAAAAGCGGTGGGAGGAAAACCTGAATTGCCGAAGCTTGGATCGCGGCGCATCTCAAAGTATTAGGGGCTCGCGGAACTAGCCCGTGCCCAAAGCGCAGGGGCGGCGGGTCTTGGTCGGCCCAGCAACTATCGATCCGCAAACTTTTTTGCGCGCCGATTTGAGCCGTGCGTGGATGTGGCCCGCAATAGACCTGAGACTTAGGCTGAGCCGCGGTGAACTGAACAGCTACAAAATCACGAACAGCGATAAGTTTTGTACTCTCTAAGGTCAAATTTTGGTCAAAAAATGAATTGTTGGAAGTCAAGGAGATTTTTGGCGCTACATTCGCGCCATGAAAAGACTAGCTATTACTTCGCTGGCGTTGCTGCTTATCGGAGAAACCTCTCAGGCCATGTTGCCGGGAATGCCGGAACAAGGCCGGCATATCCGGTCTTTACCGGTCATCGGTACTCAGACTCAGGAACAGGCGTTCAAGGGCGATATTATTACCCCGCAGAACGGGCCTATGCTGGCGCCGGGCATGCCTTGGAAGCCACCACAGAGCGGCGGATCGTTGCTGGCGCCGGGCATGCCCTGGAAACCGCCACAGAGCGGATCCACGCTGTCTCCGCTAGTGCCACAGGATCCCACCGCAGTCTGTTAGATCCGGCTGGGTCCGGCTTAGGTCTAAAGAGTGCCTAGCCGGACTCACGGCTCGACGAAACTGGTGTGGAAGGCGGCAATCTTCCAGCCTTCCTGAGGAATCTTTCGCAGAAGGTAAGTCGATGTTGCGTAGGCAGAGTGCGAGTTGGGGC
>JAFAIO010000257.1 GCA_019236675.1 Verrucomicrobiota bacterium | reverse complement strand
CAGCGGATTGTTTCCGCTGGTGACAATAATTCCCTCTGCCTCGGCCTGGTCGACCAATGGACCCATGGCGTCCTCGCCCGGATGGCCCATAATCTCGATACCGTCCGGCTTGGCCGCAATCGCCTCCTTGAACTGGTCAATCATCTTCTTTGCATCCCAGCTAGCATACTGCTCGTGCAGTTCGATCCCGAGGGCTTTGGCTGCCGCCTCTGCACCCGTGGTGCGGGCTAAAACCGAGGCTATTCCAGGATCGCCGCCCATTTGCATGTAGATGACGATCTTGCCATCGGCGCCGGCTGACTTCACCGGAGCCATAACTAAAGCGAGTACGGACGCCAATCCGCACGCTGTAGCGTAATAGAAACGCTTTGTTTTGGGGCTCATAATCAATGAATTAATTCGTGGATTCAGCGAGACTCGCTGAGGGGGTAGCTCCGATTAAATGAAGGTTCCGGCCTTTGGTAAAGCCTAAAGAGAACAGGAGTTCAAGGAGTTCAGGAGTTCCAGAATGCGGCTAAAGACACTATCGAGCCGTGAACGTTAACGGAAACCGGTGCCGCTCGGAGGGGAGCCGCAGTGCCGTGTCCCGCGTACAGACTACGAACCGGTCTACCGCGTGTGCCAATAAAACAGAATCTGCAGCCGCGGCTCCCTTGGGTTTTTTGCACCGTCGTGAGTTCCCCATCCGACGTATTAAAGGCGCCTCCATACCCCCGGGGCGTCGCGTCTATCAGGACGCCATATCTGCAACGATTGTCGGCGTCGATACACGTCCGAGCTAAAGCGCGGAATGCAACGCCCCTCCGATCGGGGCGGTCACCAGGGCCCCCACCCTACCGGGTCTCGTCCTTGCTCAAGAGCTCGGGATTCGCTCGCTCCGGTGTACTCCAATGACGGAACCGATTTAACAAAGATGCAAAGTCAGCTTTACCGGTGGCAGCATTTAGGATCACGACCGCTGCCATCACGCCGCCTTCGACGACTTGGACCCAGTAACCGCTAATTGTGGTGGCAACCACGCCGGCTTCCAGTGAACCGATGACATACGATCCGAAAAAGGTTCCGAAGATAGAGCCTGCGCCCCCGGCAATCGACGTTCCGCCCACAAACACAGACGCCATCGCCGGCAGAAGAAAGTTGCCTTGATTCGGATAGAACACGCCAATAAACAGGGTTAAGACAATTCCGGAAAAGGCTGCGATCATGCCGTGCAAGGTGAACAGCCAGATGCGGGTCGCTTCGACATTCACCCCCATTACCCGTGCTACGTTGGGGTTGTCGCCGATAAACATGACACTTTCACCGAACTTGTGCCGGTTAAGGATGAACCAAAGGAATACCGCCAGCGCTAACGACCAGAACGCTTGGAGCGGGATACCCAAAAACGGGCGGCCCACCAGCAGCTCGTGAACAGAATTCTCTTCGCTTCCTGCCAATGTCTGCTGCCGACCTCCAGCCAGCAGAATCGAGATGCCATACCAGAAGAAATTAGCGGCCAACGTTGCCATTATTGACGGGACTCCGATCCGCGCCACCATGAGGCCATTGATATATCCGACCACCGCACCTGCGGCGAGAGCGAGCACAATACCAATCACGGCGCTGTAGGCTGGATCAAAGGTTTTCCAACCCCAAGCAAGCGCGAGACCTGACAGAGAAACCACGGCCGGAAAACTCAGGTCGATCTCACCCGCCGTGATAACCAGCGTCAAGCCTAGGGCCGCTATTAGGGCCGGAGGCACGGTTTCCAGGAACGAGAAATAAATCATCGGCCGGGTGAATACGGTCGGAGCCGAGATGATCAAAACCGTATATAAGACCAGCAACACGAGTGCGATGCCAAGGCCTTCCAGCCGGCTGAGAACCTTGTATGCCGCCTTCAGCAAATTCATGATCGCTGCTTATCTTTACGGCCGTGCGCGTACTCGAGTAGAAACTCGTCTAATGCTTTCAAACTGATCTCCTTCTTCGGAATACTGGCGCCTATCTCCCCCCGATCGAGGACAACGAATCGGTCACAAACTTCGTATACGTCCGGAATGCTGTGCGAAATGTAGATACAGGCTTTGCCTGCCTCTTTAATCTTGTGAACGAAGTTGATCACCTTCGCTACTTCCTTGAGCGATAATGCGACGGTGGGTTCATCCAGGATGATAAGATCAGCCTCGAAATGCATCGCCCGCCCGATCGCGATTCCCTGGCGTTCCCCACCGGAAAGCTGGCTTACTTTAGAATCCACGGTGATCCCCCGACCGCGGAAACCGATGGTGTTGACCATGATGTCGTTAGCGATGGCTTTCTGCTTTTTTACGTCAATGAAGCCAAAGCGGTTGGTGATTTGTCGTCCAATAAAGAAGTTCCGCCAGAGAACCTGTTTCTCCCCGAGCGATTTATCCTGGTACACGGTCTCGATGCCGTGGGCGTGCGCACTTTGGACGTTGTAACGCCGAAAATCGACTTTCCGGCCTGCAATATACAGTTCGCCGCTGCTAGGCGGAAAAACTCCAGTCAGGATTTTTACGATGGTCGATTTGCCGGCCCCATTATCCCCGATCAATCCGACGATCTCGTTACGGCCAACGTCCAGGTTTATGTCCGTCAAAGCGCGTACCAGACCAAAATGCTTGTCAATGTTGACCATCCGCAGCGCGTATTGGTCGGTGGAGTCGGGAAGCGGGTTACTCATCGGGAAGCAGAGACAGTATACTATCGGGTCGCAAAAAAATGACAATTGACTAAGGACGACGCCAAAAGTCGAACAGAAAAAATCTCACGCAAAGACGCAAGGGCGCAAAGAAAAGACAAACAATCGGAATAGGTGATCGCCCACCGCCTGGAGGGGAGCCGCTTTTGATCGCACCCAAGGAATCTCGCTCCATTTCTCTCGGCGCGTGTATGGCCACGAATTGTTTTAAACAGGCGGCTCCCGCGAACGTCTCAACGCCTGGTTTGTCTCTTGGTGCGTGTGCGTGGAATAGACTATTCGAACCGACCGGTGGACAATACATCGCGCTGGGTAATTCGCGGGAGCCGCCTGTTTAACCCGATTCTTCGGCCTTTCTCGTTCTGGAAAGAATATGTGAGATCCCTCGCGTAAGCGCTAAAGCGGCTCCCCTCCAGGCGGTGGGCGATCACCTAACCCAATTTGTTCGTCTTCCCTTTGCGTCTTTGCGTGAGATTTTTCTGTTCGCCGTTGCGGAGCTCTCACGAGCCCAGCGCCAACTCGTTCAACAGCCGAGCCGGTTCCGGTGGTATGCCTCCGCGACGGGCTTCAAGATAGTCAGCAAGAAACGTGGCGTCGCGTGCCACGCCGGAAAAACGGCCTGAGCCCCAAGTGTATTGCCAAGGCAAGCCCAGGAAATACAGCCCGGGCACAGTGGTCACGCCGCGTTGATGCGAGGGATAACCTTTACCGTCGAATATGGGAACCTCGATCCAGCTATAATCGGTCCGATAACCAACCGACCAGATCACGGTCCGGATGCTTGCCGCCAGGTAGTCCAGCTCCAGGACTTGTCTGGACGGTTCCCACACCGGGCGATACCGTCCTTCGGTTGGCACATCTATCCCTGCCGATTCAATAAACTTATCGATCGTATTCTTGATGCTTTCGGCTACAGCGTCTGCTTGATCGAGATTCTGTTTTAAATCTTCCGCGAATTTTAGCAGCGTCCCATCAATGTCTTTCAACCGGCCATAAAGCTGCATTCCTTCAAGGGCCAGTTTTCGCAAATCGATGTCCCGGCCACCATCACGGCCGGTTACATAATGATTCGCTTTGGAGCGAACCCGTTCTTTCAGTGGATGCTCATGAATCGGCTTATCGTAATAGCCCATCTCATGCAGCCAAGCGACAACGTCTTTACCTCGATACCGCCGCGCGGTCCGTGGCGCTCCCCCAACACATAAATGGACTCGACGTCCGGCGAGATGAAGATCCTCCGCGATTTGGCAACCCGATTGGCCCGACCCGACAACTAACACGTCGCCCGCAGCAATTGACTCCGGATTCTTGTAATCGCTTGAGAGCATTTGGTTGACCGTGACAGGAAGTCGCTCCGCCATTCGAGGCACGGACGGAACCTGATATCCTCCAGTCGCAACAATCACTTGGTCAGCCACATAATCGCCAATGCTCGTGCTAACCACAAACCGCCCTGCCTCGTCCCGGGCTAAACGAGAAACATTCACTCCCTCCCGGAGGGGTGGTTGGAATGATCGCGCATACGCTTCGATATAAGCAACGATCTCATCCTTCTTCATGAAGCCATCCGGGTCGCTACCGGAATAGTTGAAGCCAGGCAGCTTGCATTGCCAATTCGGTGTCACCAGGCAGAACGAATCCCAACGTTTAGTCCTCCACGATTCGCCCAGCCGGTACTTTTCGAAGATAAGATGATCGATTCCCCGCTTCTTTAGACAGTGGCTCATGGATAGCCCAGCATGCCCACCTCCGATGATGATGACTGGGTAGTGGTTACCCAACTCACGTTCCGCCGCCGCTTCGCTTTGGCGCGACAGGTCTTCGGATCCGTTTTGCTGTTTTGTGCTCATTTGTTGTCTCCCGTTGACTCGCCGTAGGCGCTAACCTGGTGGGGCGAGGCTCCCGAACGGCCTAAACTTTTTTGCGGAGAAAATCGCTGGCCCGTTATGACTCAATTTGGCTAGGCCTGACACTGTGCCAAGCCGCGGGTATATCGGGCACCACGGCTCGGCGCGCGTTTTAGCCTATTACATTTCTCAGTTACAAAACGGTTACTCACTTTGCTCACCCGTATCAGCCGTTCGGGAGCCTCGCCCCACCAAATTCGTGTCCATTCGCATCGATTCGTTGCTTTCAAATACTAACAATCCGGATAACAGCATCGTGGGTATAACGCCGGCTCCAATGCTCGATCTCGCTTAGCTGGGCGGCCGCGCTGGAACATCCGAACCCAAACTTCGCTCGCACTCGCTCAGAAGCCTCCGCTAAAGCGGTGCGACTGCGTCGCAGAAATTCGGCCACCGGCATCTCTTCCCCTGCGGCAAAGTAGCGTCGCACAACGCTCGATGGCGAATAACACTCTTTGGTAGCGCCATCCGGTAACTCAACGATGAAGATAACCTCGGGCATACTATGGGCGTGTAGACGTAAGGGCGTATCGGCGTTCGATTGTCGAAAGTGTTAAATAGCTGCCAAAAACAAAAAGTTGCCTTAGGTGATCGCGGTCGCCTGTTTTTCAAATGTTGAAAGCGTTGAGCAGGCTGCGCACTTGGTACACCCCGCTTTGACTGTATCCGAGGTCATCCCGGCTTCCGTTAGCCAATCACCAATTGGCTGAAGCACAGCGCGCATGAAATCAACCGTAGGGGGATGATGATCGGCTAACGGCGTACCACTAGCCGGCACAAACGGAACTACGAAAGGGTATACGCCAACCTGGATAAGCACACGGGCGGCTTCTAATAGGCTTTCCACAGTATCCCCGAGTCCGGCTAACAAATAGGTACTAACTTGACCGCGACCAAATTCCGCGACGGCCGCGGTGAACGCTTCTAAATAAAAGGAGACAGGCACCTCTGCTTTCCCTGGCATGATCCGGCGTCGAACTTCTTCGTTCCAAGCTTCCAGATGCATCCCGAGCGCATCAACACCAGCTGTCCGCAGCCGGCGAAACCAGGCGAAATTCGCGGGAGGCTCACACTGTCCTTGAATCGGTAACCCGGTTTCAGCCTTGATGGCTGCCGCTGAATCGGCCAACACCGCGGCCCCGCGGTCGTCGGTCGCCGGAGTGCCAGTCGTCAGGACCACATGGCGCACTCCGTCTAGTCGTTGCGCGGCGCCGGCCACTTCAGCTAACTGCTTCGACGTCTTCTTTGCGATCGTTCGTCCGGCTTTAAGCGATTCACCAATTGCGCAAAACTGACATTTTGTTTCGCTGTTTCCGTACCGGATACAAGTCTGCAACACGGTGGTCGCTAACGTGTCGTGGGAATGCAGTTGAGCGATTTTCCAATACGGAATTCCGTCCTTGGTACTCAAGCCATAGAACTTCGGCTGGGGCGGAAACGAAATCTCACAGACCGCTTCGTCGTTCTCACGCAGCAGCGAAATCCCGCGCGTGTCCGGAGACATGGCGACATAAGGCGAACGACTCGCACCGTGCGTATGCACCGGCACCATGACAGTGGTGCCCAAAATAGTAACCGCCTTATGATCCGTCGGCCCCGCGCCGCCGATGCGACTGGCAGCCCCTGCCATGGCATCGACCAACCGCAGCCCGCGAGTTTGCAAATCAGACAGCAGCCGCTGTTTCTTGGTGAGCAGCGCTGTCTGAAAATCGATAGTTCCCCTCATAAATTGTTCCCGGTTCTTTCCCCTTCTCATCCCGTGCACCGCCCGCTGAGGATGGGCGTTCGGCCTTTGGTAAGACTTGAGCCTTTGCTTCGCGATCGATGGTCAGGGTAAAAATGTCCGGCCGCGAATAGTGACCAACCGAATCTAACATTCGTTTACGTTTGGTAATGAGATCGGGATCGAGCTCGGCAATCGCCATGCCTTCTCCCTCCGTGATCGGTTTACATAGCGGAACACCTTCCGGCGATATGATGGCAGTGTAACAACCTCCAGATAGTGCCCGGCGCATTTTTTCATCCGGGGTAATCGTGGCAATCTGCTCCTCGGTCAGCCAACCCGTTGCGTTGATCACAAAACAACCGGCTTCGAGGGCGTGGTGACGGATAGTAACCTCTATTTGGTCGGCAAAAATTTGACCCACCATCGAGCCGGGGAATTGCCCACAGTGCAATTCTTCCCGCTCTGCCATTAAGGCAAAACGAGCAAGCGGATTATAGTGCTCCCAACAAGCTAATGCGCCAACCCGGCCGACCGCGGTTTGGGCTACGCGGAACCCGCTTCCGTCCCCCTGGCCCCAGATCATTCTTTCATGATAGGTAGGAGTAATCTTGCGGCGCTTTAATAAAAGAGAGCCATCTGCATCGAAGATCAGTTGGGTGTTGTAAAGACTGCCTCCGTCGCGCTCGTTAACACCCACTACCAACACCATGTGGTAACGAGCGGCAGCGTCGGCCAACCGCTGGGTAATCGGTCCTGGGACTTCCACCGCATTTTCGTACAGCCGCAAGTGTTCTTTTCCCGTACCCACCGGAGGAGATACAAACGAAAAGTATGGGTAGTAAGGAATAAACGTCTCGGGAAACACAGCGAGCTCGACGCCCAGCCCGGCAGCGCGGCCGATCGCGTCGCATACGCGTTCGATTGTCCCGGCGCCACCCGACAAATCAGGTGCAATTTGGACCGCGGCCGCTTTAATCCGTTTCATCAGTCAGACCGTCCAGGAATCAATGATTACTGCTCCGGCCTTTTTGTGCAGCAGGATGATGTCGAGCACATCCAACGGGTTGATCGGCCGAATACCCGGGATGAATGCTTTCTCGGTTTGTCCGTACAACGCTTGGGTCGAAAACCGGCAGCCATACACTTTGCCTCCCTCCTCCATGAATTTTTCCATGCGTTGATTTACGAAGAGATGGCCGGGAAACGCTTCATCGCCAAGGGTGGGAAACCCACGCTGGAAACCCATGGTGACTCCCGGACCGTATAGCAGAATCGAGGTTTCGTAACCCTTACGCAAAAGACGGGTCGCGACCAGGGTGTTAACAATTGAGATCGAACCTTCAAAAGCCACGGTATGGAACGTAACGAGCGCTTTTTCGCCCGGATCCGCTTTAACGTCAGGGAAGACTTTTTCCTCATAATCAACAAGGAAGTCTCCCTTCTTATTCAATTCTTTGGCGACGGCTGGCATATAGGTTGGTTTATTTGTTGACTGGGTGTTAGCGAGGCGGGAGGGGTCCTCGCGAGTTAGTCACTGAGATAGCAACTGATGAACCGGCCTAGGTTTGCCGGCTTGGATTTGTTGCGCATATTGTTGCGCGGCTCCGGGATCATTTGCGCGCAAATCATTGCATAACTTCAACACCACCAGCCAAGCTCTGAAATAAATTATGCTAGGAAGACAAATTCAGACAGCGCGCATGGCTGAAATCGCACAGTCGCTCGGCGTAGCTCCTTCCACCGTTTCCCGGGCCCTACGGAGTGACCCTCGGATCAGCGCTGCAACTCGCCAACGCGTAGAAGAAGCAGCCGAGAAACTTGGGTACCGTCCTAACCCGCTGGTCAGCGCGCTGATGGCCAGTCGCCGGCGTCGCGGGGGAGCCGGAGAAGTCGATGTGATCGCATTAGTTACAAATTACGGCGGTCGGGAAAGCTGGCGATCGAAGGACGTTTGCCGTTGGGAGTTCGAAGGGATTCAAGCGCGCGCAGCCGCTCTCGGGTTCAAAGTTGAAGTCTTTCCTTTGAGCGAGTATCGCGGCAGCCATGAACGGCTCCAGACAACACTCCGCGTCCGCGGAATCCGAGGCGTGCTCTTAGGTTTTTCCCGAGACGATAGTGAAGAAGTGCCGTTTCGGACCCATGGTTTCGCGGTTGCCGGCCTAAGCGCTTATTTTCCTTCCGTCGTGGTGGACCGGGCAAATTTTCATGGCTTTTACAACGTTCAACTCGCTCTCGATCACATCTGGCAGTTAGGTTATCGCCGTCCCGGTTTGGTGGTTCCTGATTTGAATAACCAAATCTCGAACAATCTCTGGTCGGGCGCCTTTCTGGACTGGCAACGCAGGTTACCGAAGGCTGACCGCTGCGAACCGTTTATACCAAAAGACGCGAATGATCAGACCGCGTTTGATTCCTGGCTTGCTGCCAATAAACCGGACTCGCTGCTGGTCTACAAGGCGCCTGTCCGCCGGTTTTTGGCCCGGCATCGATTGACGGTTCCGGACGACATTGGTTTAGCCTATCTCTATCGTACATCCGACGAAATGGGCCGAACAGCCGGCATCGATGGCAACCTTTCAGCAGTCGGTGCGGCGGCGTTAGATCTGGTCGTCGAAAAGTTGAACGCTAACCTGACTGGATCCAACAGCCACCCCAAAGAAGTGCTTATCAAG
Organism: Verrucomicrobiota bacterium; assembly: GCA_019236675.1. GTDB lineage: Bacteria > Verrucomicrobiota > Verrucomicrobiia > Chthoniobacterales > JAFAMB01 > JAFAVN01. The sequence goes on along the minus strand of JAFAIO010000257.1, from coordinate 7,026 downwards.
GGGACCTGGCATGGGGGCGCGACGCTTCCGCCGCGAATCAAGCCCTCACCGGGAATGTCTCCCGCGCCGTTCCGTAAACGAGGGCAAAAGCTCGTGAGCCGGTGATCGTCCCGACTCGAGTACAAGCAATCTGCCGATCATTAAACAACGCGGTCACATTCGCAGTTTGGTTGGGATCGACACTGAATAAGAACCCAAAGCTCGGGAACGAAATCAGCCAACGCGCTAAGTCCACGTCGTCTGGACGCGGAATCCGATCCAACCAGAGCTCAGCTCCTACGTTCGAACATTGCAACAACATGGCTAACGTGCCGATGATTCCGCCGTTGCTGATATCTTTCCCGGCCCGCACCCAAAGTTTCTCCGCGATAGCCGGCAAAAGATCGAGATCGCGTTGGAGTCGTTCGGCCGGCGCACCGACGCTCGCGTTCCAGAAGGGTTTATCGCCCTGGTACTTCCCCCGGAGATCAACCGCCAATAAGAGGTCGTCTCCGGGCTTAGCATCGAAGCTCGTGATCAAGTGCTGCGCCCTGCCGAGAACCGCGGCTGCCAGAAAATTTTTTCCCGATCGGGTGATCGTGGTGTGTCCGCCAACCACCGGCACTCCGTATGCCTGCGATGCGGCGGTGATTCCTTCCCAAATGGCGTTTGCTTGTTCTAGCTCAGGAGTCCAAAGGATATCAACAATCGCCAACGCTCGGCCGCCCATGGCCGCTATATCGCTCACGTTTACCATCACGGCGGAGTAACCCGCAAACCAGGGATCATCGTTGACGAATGATTCCAGCATACCTTCCCCGGCAAAGAGCAAAAATCCACCGTTGTCGGGAATCGCAGCGCAATCGTCTCCTATTTTAATCGCGCCGGCGAGTGGTTGGGCCGGGGCAAAAGCACGGGTGATGGCTAGTTTATCAAGAACACCAGCTTGTGCCCTCAGGAACCCGATTAAGCGCGAAAGGGTTGCGAAGTCAGAATTCATACAAGAGTTCTGCCGTTCCCGATTCTCGATTTGTCATGCGTCGGCAGGGCGCATGTACCCGCGGGCCGCAAAGCGGCCCCACCCTTTGCCCCGTAGGGACTGATCCCGAAGGGATAAAAGGACCAAGCCTGGGTTTTTAACCCCAGGGACAAAGCCAACCCATAGATCCGCCCTGAAAGGGCGGCAGGATTTTTGCCTTGGGTGCGGACGTTGATTTGCCGACGCATCCATAAAGATTTCTTGCGCCCTTTCAGGGCGAGGTCCTGATGTTGACGCCTTCCAGGGGTTAAAACCCCTGGCTGAGTCCTCAAGTCCCTTCGGGACAAAAACCAAATTCACGCCACGTTTCAGAAAACACGCGCCGCCGGCTGATAATAGTTCAAATCGGCTCGCATTTTCACGTGGGGCAGCCCGAACAAGTCAAGGGTGCCAAGCGGTTCCCAGTGTAACCGTTGAAAGAACCGAGCATTCTGGTGTTGCACCGTAGCTAGAAACTCAGTGCAACCAAGTGCGTGAGCGGTTGAAACCGCTTTGTAAATAAGGCCGGCTCCCAGCGCTCCCAAGCCACGGTAGACAGGCAAACTGTTCCGCACGGAAACACTCGGACTAAGCTGACGGATACTGCGATAATCCGGGGCAACCCCTAACCGGCTCCCATACCAAACCCCTGGGGCCCGTTCGTCGATTCTCACCACGCCCACCACCCTGTCTTCCATTCCCGCGATTATCGTCTCGCACACAATGGGAATGGCTCGTTCATCGAATTCATCGAGATCCGTCCCCTGGAAGATGCCTTGCTCCTCGCAGAAAATTTGCCTGCGTAACGCCCAATAACCTTCAAGCTCGTGAATGGCCTGCGCGATCCGGAAAGTAAAATCCGGAGAAACATATTGGAGAAAAGGATCGAACACCATCGGCACTCCGTCCGCGAACCCCTCGCAGCATCGACTGTGCCAAGGCACGAACCGCGAATGCACGCGAAGAGACGCCTGGGGAAACAGACCAACCGCGGATGCACGCAGATTGACGCAGATAAAAACTCTAGCCGCGCAATGCGATTGGGCGAAAATGCGTCATCGGCCCGGGCTACGCCACGAACAGGTAATATCCGCAGCCCCGAAATCCTCCGGGGTAAAACTACGCAGATTAACGCAGATTTCAGTCTGGGGCTGGGCAGCTCTGCAAAACAAATGGAAAACCCCGTCGACGAGGACCGATTCTCTATCTCACAAGGCGCCGCCAGACCCCTGACGAAATCTGCGTTAATCTGTGTAATTTTACCCCGGAGGATTTCGGGGCTGCGGATGCTCTGACTCTTTTCGCGGGTCAGGGGGCTATAACGAGAGCTGATAGGGGATCATCAGAAACGATATTACAAGCCGGTTTCGCTGGCCTAGCCTGGATGCAGAAAGAGGTAGCAAAGGAAATGAAACTAACAAGCGTTCTAGGACAAGCTAACCGGTCATTCGCCAGTGTTTTCTTGGCGTTCAGCATATTTGGCTTCCTGTTTCCGCATCAGGCCAATCAGACAAATCAGAATCACCACGTCAACCTGACTACGACTGAACAAGCGACGCATCAGCAAAACGATGACGACGCAGAGCCGTCTGAGTGGTTCTATTGATCCCTAAACGTTGGTCGGATCTTTTGATTGCGACTGCGGCCAAGAGACCGAGCTCACTAGAGCTGGTTCTTTTGGCCGCGAAGTTTTTACACGGTGAAGGTCGGACCCGAAATAAAGGCATGAACCGCCGATTGACGCCGCTTGCAGAGACAAACCAATCCGCGGTTCAAACCTTCGCTTGAACCTCGGAACTCTCGACTCCTCGCGCCCGCTCTATTCCGCTTCGCTGTCCAGCCGATCCACGCCTGCCAACCGACTCTTACGAGTACCGACGGCTCGAGCTACCCGCATGCCGAGAGCTCTCCGAAACTCAGAGAACATGGCGTGGCGCTTTGCCTGTTGCACGGCGCGAAGCTGGTCGCGTCGTAAGATTTCGCCGATGAGAAGCGGATAATCGCTCAGGGTCTGAGTCATCGAAAAACGATAAGTTTCCTGGGGATGAATAGTCCGATGATGTGACGACATAAACCTCCTTCCAACGTATTGTAATTCTCGTCATTATCGTAATTATAGTTTCCTTCAAGCGTTTTTTTCTTGACGGTAGAATTCTCGTCACAGGGTTCCGAGTGAGTCATTCCGAAAACTGACAGCCAATCGCTCGATAAAAGGAAAATCGGTCCTTGTCGAAAGCCGGGGCCAAAAAAACAACGGCGAGCAGTCAGCGGTGAGCAGTAAGAGGAATGGCGAAATGTCGAGATAGCAGCCGCTACCAATCACCTTTCACCTTTCAAGCCTCCCCTCACCTCCTCAGCCAGAATGCCCCAACGTTCATGATCACGCCATTTACCGCCGACCTTAAGATAGCGGGGAGAAAATCCTTCGTACCGGAATCCTGAGCGTTTGATCAGCGCCTTGGATTTCTCATTCTCTGGTTGCACATTCGCCTCCAGACGATGCAGTCTGAGGCGTTTAAAGGCGTAGCGTAAGACCAGCTGTAGCCCTTCGGTCATATAACCTTGACCGGCAAATTCAGCGGACGCCCAGAAACCTAAGTACGCGCCTTGCAGGTTCCCGCGAAAGATTTGACTCAGGTTCACCATCCCGGTGATGCGATCATCGTTATTCCGGCAGATCAAGAGCCCGACGTAATCGCATTCCCGGGTGCGCCGGATGTAACCTTCAAAAGCTGTTTTAGTATCGCTCGGATAGACCCACGGACGATGCAGGGCGCGGCTCGCACGCACCGTCGTAATCACTTCTTTCGCATCCCTGGCGGTAGGCCACCGCAAATAGACGCGCTCGCCCCGCTCGAGTGAGGCTTGTTTTCGGCGAGAAGCCATGCTGAAAGTCTGCCGCGACGCCATGCCGACGCCAGGCGGAAAGGCAATGCGAAAGTGCGAAACGGCGAGTGGGCGACGGGGCGAAACGGCGACAGGGGCATCTTGCGGCTGATTCAGCGCTAGCGTCTGCCAGCCCGTACCAAATCTGCTTCGGCGCATCACGCCTCAGGAAACCCTACTGTCGTTTGGTTCGCTACCATGCCAAGGCGGTATTCGCTCCATGGCGCTTTCGCCCATTCGCCGTTTCGCCCTATCGCCGTTTCGTCATGGTTCGCAGCTTCGCCGTGAAAACCCATCACTCTCTGATAAAGTTCGGTACAATCAGTGCAGAACGATTTTTCACCAATCAGTAATCACTAGTCACTTCTCACCTCTCACCGTGGATCTAAACCGGGTACATCCAATTCTGTTACAGACCTTCTTGGAGGTCGCTGAGGCCGGTCAAATTTCGGAAGCAGCTCGGCGGCTTCATCTTTCCCAGCCAGCAGTGACAGGTCAGATTCGAAGGTTGGAATCGAACTTGGAGAGGGCGCTGTTTATTAGGACGCCCCGCGGTGTATCCTTGACTCCAGAAGGAACTCTGCTCCGGGACCGTCTACAGGGAGTTTTCGCCGCGCTAGAAGAGATTGTGTTGGAATTGGATCAGACGCGGGATGTCACCGGTATTGTTACAATCGGCGCTAGCACGACGGTAGCCAGATATTTCGTGCCCCGAATTTTTGTCCGGTTCCATCACTATCATCCGACGACAGCGCTCAAGCTTGTGGTGGGAAACACCGACACGGTGTTAGATCACCTGCGAGAACATCGGCTTGGCCTTGGTCTGGTTGAAGGGCTCACCCGGAGCCCTGGTCTGCGATTGGAGCCGTTTATTCGGGACGAAATCATTCCGGTGTGCGCCGCGCGTATTCCGGATATGAAACTTCGCCGTGCTATTGAGGCAGTGAAAGCACCGGGCGACCTGCAAGGTTTGCCTTTAATCTGGCGCGAACCCGGCGCGGGGACGCGAGCGGTGGTGGAACGACATCTAGAAGGAAATGGAGTCGACCTGCGCAAGTTAGACTATCGCTTCGAACTCGGAAGCAGCGAAGCGATCAAGACCCTGGTCATTGCCGGCCTCGGCATAGCTTTTCTTTCCAGTTGGGAAATCCAGCAGGAAATCTCACTCGGGTTCGTCCGACACTTGCTGATTCCCAGCCTGCACATCGACAGAGCCTATTCATGGGCGGTTTCAAGTGGCGACCTCGGAGGGCTCGCCGGCGAGTTCTATCATTTCGCGAATTCTATACGCGATGAGCTGATTCCAGCCGCCGCTGTGCGAGCAGGCATCCCAAGAACCTAACCGCGAATGGACACGAAGACTTTAACCGCAGCCCCGGAGAATATTCCCTCGAAAGCTTTCGGGGTTCGGAACTGCAGTTAAACGTTCTTTATTCGCGTCTATTCGCGTCCATTCGTGGTTTAGCTCCTCGATATCAGCGTTTCTGATACCGTATCGCGAGATCCGATTACCCCCTCGACCGGCTAGCGACGATCGTTGTTGAGGAAAGGATCAGTATGAGGACAGTTAAGATAGCCGGCTTAATCTTGGCCGGTATGTTATTTATCACTTCCGCGGCTTTCGCCGGCGGGTTCGGCGGAGGCCACGGTGGTGGCGGTTTCGGCGGCGGTGGTCATATGGGAGGCGGCGCCCACTTCGGGGGTGGCGGCCACTTCGGCGGCGGACATTACGCTGCCGGACACTTCGCAGGAAATTACACCGTCGGTCGCTTCGGGGGTCACTATAATTCGAACGGCGGCCACTACGGACATTACTATTGGCGCAGCGGACATTGGTACGGCGGACGATGGTATGGAGGGGGTTGGTATCCTTATGGTTGGTCGGGTTATCCCTACGACGATTATGGATACGACGCTTACGACGACGCGCCCTATGACTACAGCGACAACAACCAAAGCGCGCTTTACGAAGCCGCACCAAACAGTGGAAGCGTTACCGCTGCCCAGAAAGCGCTAGCGAAGCTCGGGTATTACCATGGCTCGATCGACGGCGTCATCGGTCCGGAGACCGAGAAAGCGCTGCGCTGGTTTCAATCGGTAGATAAACTGCCGGTCACTGGCGAATTGGACGGCCAAACATTGCAGGCGCTGCAAGTCAACTGAGGGAAGCGGGATATTTACCACAAAGGCACAAAGGACACGAAGATTACGACCCAAAGGTCTTAGTGAGAGATATCGTGTGGCTACAGCAAAAGGACTAAGAAAGAAATCACTTCTCTTGCGGCCCGACCTTTGTGTTCTTTGTGGTAGACTTTTTTCCGTTTCTTTCGCTTTGTCCAAAACGCCGTTTCTCGTTCGTCGTAATATTGTGAACGGACGAGTAAAAACGCGAAGCAGTTTCCGAGAACGGCGAAACCGCGCAAGTCAGACGAAACGGACTGGTGGCCAACAGAGAGACATGACCGCTTCTAGTTTTATCCTGACTCTACTTCTGATCGCCACAGTTGCGGCCGCATCGGCCGACCACCCTGCATTTTGGTTGCTACTCGGTCCCGCTCCGTTTGCAGGCGCCGTTGCGGCGGTGGCCTTGCTTCGAATCAGGTTCACATCGCGAGCCCAACCTGACGACGTGGAAACCACCGCGAGATTTCGAAGCAGATGGGCGGCTCCCGTGAATGATTAAATAACCGCACTCCTCGCGCCTAGAGTCGCCTCATGGGCAGTCCCGCTCAAACACGGCGCGCCTGGCTGGTACCGGACTTTTATTTCTTCATCTCTTACGGTGATCTCCGTGTAGCTCACGGTCTCCGCGACGGCCTGATGCATGCAAATCGAGAACGGTCCAGGCTCCGGTGAATGCGTAGCGTGCAAGTTACGCAACCATCTAAGGCTTCCCGCTTCCGCTTGGCGCCAAGCCTCTTTGCACACTCGAGCCCTTACAAGTTCGGCCATTGGTTCGTCGTAACCGGACGAAAACCAATGGCGGCGAGTCCAACTCCGCTTGTAGTTCTGCAGCCGCCGCGTATCCCAACGAAATTCCATCACCGAATGTTCACGACTTGCAACCGCGAACAAACGAAAGGGTCGCATGTGCGACAGTGGTAAGCTCTGAAGTTCTTCTTGGGCAACAGATAAAGAACCGG
>JAFAIO010000204.1 GCA_019236675.1 Verrucomicrobiota bacterium | reverse complement strand
CGTAGATCGACTTCTGCTCTGCTTCCGACAGCGTTTTCCAGCGGTCCGTACCGGGAATAGGAGGTGTGGGTCCTTGAAAAATTAATAGCACGAATTTTTTCATGTTGTTTCGCTTCGTCCCATATGACGAAGCAAAAAGCATTGATGTGACCGCCCGACGGATTTTTCATAAATTTCGGCCCGGGCGCCCGGTTGTACTTGACTAGGAACTTGGCCTCGCGCAGAGGACCCAAAGGGCGCACCGGGAGTAGGGAGCGAAATACCTGCGCGCCTCCGATCTTTCCTTTGTAAAACACACATGCCCGAGGACTCAGACCATTGGCAATTCTGGATTGATCGAGGAGGAACATTTACCGACATCGTCGGTCGTACACCGGGCGGCCGGATCCTCTCCTCAAAACTGCTATCCGACAATCCGGAGCATTATCCGGATGCGACGGTAGAAGGGATCCGGCGCATGTTGGATCTTAAACCCGACGACCCGATTCCGGCGGAGAAGGTCGCATCCGTTAAGCTGGGAACGACGGTGGCAACGAACGCACTCCTGGAGCGCAAAGGCGAACGCACGGCGTTAGTGATCACTCGCGGCCTGGCGGATGTGCTTAAAATCGGGACCCAGCAACGGCCCCGGCTCTTCGATCTCAAGATTGTCTTACCCGAGCCGCTCTATGAAAGGGTGGTGGAGGTTAATGGACGTTTTTCTGCTGACGGTGAGGAGGTAGAACCTCTGGATTTAAGCGCGGCTCGGGAGGCGCTTAGGCAAGCCTTGGGCGAAGGCATTCGCGCGGCGGCCATCGTCTGTTTACACGGGTATCGATATCCTCAGCATGAACAGGCGATTGCGGGGTTGGCTCTCGAGCTCGGATTTTCCCAGGTATCGACCAGCCACCAAACCAGCCAGCTCATTAACCTGGTGAATCGGGGCGATACCACGGTGGTTGACGCCTATCTTTCGCCGGTGCTTCGCCGGTATGTCGACGGACTACGCGAGGCGCTACTAGGGATCCCGTTATTCTGTATGCAATCGAACGGCGGACTTGTCGATGCTGCGCGGTTTCAGGGGAAGAATTCTATCTTATCCGGACCGGCCGGAGGAATTGTCGGCGCCGCTAAGGTCGCTGCTAGAGCCGGAATCAATCGGGTCATCGCGTTCGATATGGGCGGTACTTCGACGGACGTTACCCATTACGCCGGTGAGTATGAGCGCCGGTTCGAGACCGAAGTCGCCGGTGTGCGGATATGCGCTCCGATGATGAACATCCACACCGTGGCCGCGGGTGGAGGCTCAATCTGTTGGTTTGACGGTGGCCGGCTAAGAGTAGGTCCGGAGAGCGCCGGAGCCAACCCGGGACCTGCTGCTTATCGGCGGAATGGTCCGCTCACGGTGACTGATTGTAACGTGATGTTAGGACGGTTGCCTCCGGACTTTTTTCCAAAGATCTTTGGGTCGAGCGGCTATTTACCTTTGGATCGGGAAGGTGTCATCGAGCGATTCCGCGTCTTTAGTACCGAGATTAAAGCGTCTTCGCAAAAGTCGATAACACCTGAGGAACTCGCCGGCGGTTTTCTCCGAATCGCTGTCGAGAACATGGCAAATGCCATCAAGAAGATTTCTGTAGCCCGGGGTTACGATGTCACCAAATACACTTTGGTTACTTTCGGCGGAGCAGGCGGCCAGCACGCGTGCGCGGTGGCAGATGCATTGCGGATGGAGCGGGTGTTGATCCATCCTCTGGCGGGAGTGCTGTCTGCCTACGGGATTGGGCAGGCCGAGCTTCGTGCGCTTCGCGAATCGTCAGTAGAACTGTCACTAGACCTGGAAGGCGTAGCCGAGGCCGAATTAGCTCTGGCGGGGTTGGAAGAAGATGCCCGGCGAGAATTGGGCTTCCAACATTCGGAGACCGAAAGAGTAGTCCGTAAGTTTCACGTCCGTTACCTGGGTACGAATACCGCCCTGCCGGTTGAACCTGGTAGTGTCGCTAACATAACGGAAGCGTTTCAATCTGCTCACCGATCGCGCTTTGGCTTTACCATGGATCCGGAGGAATGTGGGTTGGTCATTGCGGCGGTGTCTGTCGAGGCTATCGGTGGCGCAAGCGACTCGGATTCAAGGGGTGGCGACCCCGTCGGCCTAGCACTTGTCGCGCCGAAGCGAAGCGGAGGCGAAAGCGAGGCACGCTCCACGGGTCCGATCGCTTCAACGAAGGTCATGTTCGGTGAAAGCTGGCAGTCTACGCCTGTCTACGATCGGGAAACACTTCCTGGCGGCTCGAAGATTACGGGTCCGGCGCTGATCATCGAACAGACGACGATCACGGTAATCGAGCCAGGCTGGCAGGGTGAAATCACGGAGGAACTAAATCTGTTCCTGACGCGAATCGTTCCTCGGCCGGTTCAGCCGGTCGTCGGCGCTGACGCGGATCCGGTTTTACTCGAAGTATTTAACAACCTTTTCATGTCTATTGCGGAGCAAATGGGTGTTGTTCTGCAAAACTCCGCCTATTCCGTTAATATTAAGGAACGCCTGGATTTTTCATGTGCCTTATTTGATGCCGAAGGCCGGCTGGTCGCAAACGCGCCGCACATTCCCGTTCATCTTGGTTCGATGGGTGGGGCAGTGCGCTCAGTCATCCAAAGGCGAGGCGACCGGGTTCGCCCGGGCGATGGGTTTGCCCTCAACGATCCGTTCGCCGGCGGGACTCACCTTCCCGATATTACAGTGGTCACACCGGTCTTCCTCGGATGTCGGCCTCGCACCAGTCGCGCCATAGCGAAGCGAGGCGCGCTCGACGAGGTCTCGGACGAACAACCGGCCTTTTGGGTGGCAAGCCGCGGCCATCATGCCGACGTCGGCGGTATTACTCCTGGATCAGTGCCTCCCAATAGCAAGACCATCGATGAGGAAGGGATTCGGATCATCGATTTTCTTCTGGTTGAACAGGGTCGTTTTCGGGAGCCGGAATTAATCGATCTGCTTTCGAGCGGTCGCTATCCGGCGCGTAATATTGCCCAAAACATTGGGGATCTTCATGCGCAGATCGCTGCCAACGAAAAAGGCAGCCGCGAACTGAGAGGATTGGTAGAACAGTTCGGTGTGGAAGGCGTGCAGGCCTACATGGACCATGTCCGATCCAATGCGGCGGAACAGGTGCGACTAGTGATAGATCGCCTCAAGCCGGGCCGTTTCGTACAACGTATGGATTCAGGAGCAGAGATCCATGTGCGTATCGACGTCGATCCCGAAACGCGCCGGGCAACGATCGATTTCAGTGGTACGTCCGTCCAGAGAACCGATAATTTCAATGCCCCTACCGCAATTGTGAATGCGGTTGTGCTGTACGTCTTCCGCACCCTGATAAAAGAAGAGATTCCGTTGAACGATGGCTGTCTGGATGCACTTGAGATCTTGGTGCCCAGAGGATCGATGCTCGCTCCCGAGCCGCCAGCCGCGGTTGTAGCTGGGAATGTCGAGACCTCGCAGGCGCTGGCGAATGCTCTCTACGGTGCGCTTCGAGTTGTCTCAGCCGGCCAAGGCACGATGAATAATCTTACCTTCGGCAATGATCGATATCAGTACTATGAGACGATTGGCGGAGGAGCCGGAGCCGGGCCCCATTTTGCGGGCGCTTCCGCGGTACACACCCACATGACCAACACGCGGCTGACGGATCCGGAGGTGCTCGAACTACGTTATCCGGTCGCGTTGGAAGCATTCCAAATCCGGGAAGATTCAGGCGGAGCTGGTCGTTGGCGGGGAGGCGACGGCATCGTTCGCAAGCTCCGATTTCGTGAACCGATGCAGGTTGTTATTGTGGCAAATCATCGATCAGTGCCCCCTTTTGGTCTCGAAGGAGGAAGTCCTGGCCAGGTCGGGAGAACCTCGATTTTGAGGAAGAACGGCAGTGTGGAAGTGCTGAATAGCTGCGACCAACGCGATGTGGCCGCCGGTGATGCCATCCTGGTAGAAACTCCGGGAGGAGGGGGGTTTGGGAAAGTAATCAGTAGGTCAGTAATCAGTGGTGATCGGGGGATCAAGAATTGCTGTTGGAGACTGATCAGTGACTCAATGATTACTGATTACTTCGTCGCCACGATATGCAGTCAACCAACCATGCTATGACTCGGCTACGCCTCGCGGGGGCCGCTGATGCCGCGCAAATCGCGGCGATTTATGCGCCGTTTTGCCTGGAGACAGCGGTCTCGTTTGAAACGACAGCGCCAGGCGAAGCGATGATGCGGGAACGCATCAGCACTTTAACTCAGCGATATCCTTGGCTGGTTGCGATTTCGGAAACGGGCGCTGTGCTTGGCTATGCGTACGCGAGTAAACACCGCGAAAGGGCAGCGTATCGATGGTCGGTCGATTTTACTGCTTATTTAGCGCGTGATGCGAAAAGGCGCGGGATTGGGACCGAGCTCTACACGGCCCTGATCGCGATCTGCAAACATTTGGGTTATTACCGGGCGTTTGCCGGTATCACGCTGCCAAACGAAGCCAGTGTCGGGTTTCACGAGAAGATCGGTTTCCGACCGATCGGGATTTATCGTCGAGTCGGTTTCAAGCTGAACCAATGGCACGATGTCGGATGGTGGAGCTTAGATTTGTTGCCGGAAGAAGAAGCGCCGAGCGAACCGCGGTTGATCGGAGAAATCGTTCAGTCGGGGGAGTGGAAAGAGATCTTGGGGTAAAGAAAGGGAGGGCGCGCGTCCCCGCGCGTCCCGGACGGGATTCCCGGATCATCTGCTACCGGACGCATCTTTAACAAATGCTCTGACGGTCTTTTGTATATCGCGCATCATAGCAGCACCTGAACCGAGGCGTTCAGTTCCGCGCAATTCACCAATGGTTCCCGAGGAAACCAGGTCAACCCGCCAGATCAAGGTGGCGTCCCGCCCCTCTACCTGCACCGGCCAGAGCTGTTCCAAGGTCACAACCGCGTAATAGCCGCTGCTAGAATAAAACCCAAGGTCGAGCGTCTGATAGCCGTCACCGACCGGTTTTGCGTAGAAGGCATCGAGACTGACAGCCGCTTGCCCGTTAGCGTCAAAGAGTTGCCAAGAGAGTGACGGAGATGAACCGCCGCCTCCGCCGAGCGGGGTTGCCGAAATAATCGGGGAAAAATGAGAGCGCACGTCGCCACTGCTATCGAGCAACTGAGCTACTTCGGTCGCAGGGGAGACGCCAGTTTGATATGACGACTCTGAACCGAGGCCTCCGGACGCAAAACTCCTCGCTCGTTCTGCCAGGACCTGGCTCCAAAATGCCAATACCGGGCCGGAGACGCTGCCTCCGCCGCCCGCTGCTCCTCCAGAATATTGTTTCGCCTCAGCGGTACTAAGTTGTAGCTTCGAAGAGTCGCCCGGGAGCTGCTCGGTCGCTTCCACAAATGCCCGAACGGAGGCGTTGGAGGGAGCAGATGCGAGGCTGCGGAAACTGTCCGGGCCAGGTTTTGACGGAAGATCTCCTTGGAGATAAGTCCGTAACTCCGGATGCCGAGTTGGATTCCATTGTTGAAGAAGACTGAGAGTAGTCTTAATGGGAGCTCGTACGACGTAGGCGCTCTGAACGGACATCCCACGTGCCAGCCGGCTAATAGGTGCACCCGCAGCTGACACATTATCCCCGGATAGCTTGGAAAGGTCCACGTCCTTCAGTACCGATAATGATCGAAGGTCGCTGACTGGATCCGCGGCGACATTGAGCGCTGGTGTCAACGCCCCGGTCAGGATCACAAGAAAGGCGCCGTTGAACAGGAGCTTCTTTCGAACGCTGGTAGGCTTCATAAGGTGTATAAGATCCCGTCGTCGTAGATCTGCAAAATGCAAGTGGCGCAGTTGAAGGAGTTCAGATGGAAAGGGCTCGCGCAGGTAGGGAGTATCCGCGCGCGGCGCAGCCTATGAGCGATTGCCTTAGTGACGATGAGCAGACACTGGTGTAGTGGACGTCCACACGGGCAAGTGTCTGCTAACCAGACACTTGGCTTTAGCGGGAAGATAGAGACGGAAGGATGGCAGAGAGAAGTTTCTACTATAGAATTTCGCTTAGTGGCTTATTTTCACGACTGTCGGCCTCGCAAGCGAGGCAGCGCTCCACGGCGCCGACCGCATCGGCCTCGCAACCTGTCGCGCCGTAGCTTGCGAAGGCGGAAGCGAGGCAGCGCTCCACGACAGATTCAGAACACTAATTCCTCCGCCGTATCCCCATAAAACGGGCGACAAGCCGGTCGAGCGTTCTTTTAGGGAGCAATTGCGGAATGATCCAGTTCGTCAGGCGATTTGGAACGATAGCGTAGCGTACGTTCGGTTTCGCGGCCGTCAGAGCATGCCGGACCGCCTTTCCGATCACCTCTGCAGCATAGCCGCTTTTGCCCTCCTTAGCGGCGTATTCTTCAAAAGTCGCTAATGCCTCTGCATAAGGCGTTTCGCCGAATCGTTCAGTTAATCCGGTATCCGATTTTTGCCAGATCGGTGTGACTACCGCGCCGGGACCGATGATAACTACATCAATCCCAAAGAGAATCAGTTCCCGTCGAAGGCTCTCGGAGAACCCTTCCAGACCAAACTTCGATGCCGCATAGGCGCCTCCGAAGGGCCCGGCAATCTTGCCGCTGGCCGAGGAAATGTTCACAATCCTTCCCGGATTGCCCTTCCTTGCAGGATCTGCGCCGAGTAGTGGCAGAAACGCCTTCGTCACAATGAAAGGACCGACGAGGTTGACGTCGAGCTGTTGCCGAAAGTCATCGGTCGGAAGATAGGCCAGAGGACCTGCAACCTCGATACCGGCATTGTTCACTAACCCGTCCAGCGTGGCCGTGCCCAGATATTCGCTAACCTTTGCGGCTGCGGCCCGCACCCGCCCTTCGTCCGTAACGTCAAAAAGCAGCGGAACAAACCTATCGCCAAAGTCTCGCTGCAACCGTTCAGCATCCATCTGATTGCGGACACTGCCATAGACGCGGAATTCGCTGGTGAGCAACACTTTGACGCAGGCATATCCGATCCCGGTAGAGACACCTGTAATGACGACATTTTTCATTTCGAGAGAAGAGCTGATAGCCAGGACGTTTATCGATGGTGCGGGCAGTGACCATCTTCAAATCTTCTTTGAGGCTGCAATAAAAGAGCCGCTCTTCAATCTGTGGTGCCGATCGACTGCTTAATCATTGCAACGGGATTACAAAAATGTAATCCTAAGGTTTGCCTTGCCTTCGAAAGCCTTAGCCATTCCCCGAACAAGTCACAAGGAGTTTAAATGAAGATTTTAATGTATTCGAAATGGGACGGAGTCCCTGTCGTGTGCGGAGCGCTTCACTTTGCATACGTCGTCACATTTTTCTTGGTGTTTCCGCATGCGCCGTTGTGGCTGTTGATTTGCATGGGGCTCATTTATTCGATGAGTATTTCCTGGAACATCAACGGGATTTCACACAACCAGATTCATAATCCGTATTTTACTTCCAGAATTCTTAACCGGCTGTTTAACGTCATGGAGTCGGTGACGCTCGGGATTTCTCAAACGTTTTACAAACATGTGCATCACCGTCATCACATGGGGAACAGCGACAGACCCGACGAGAACGGGGAATGCCACGACTGGATTTCAATCTATCGCCACGGACACGATGGTGAGCCTGAGAATCCCTGGAGCTACATTTTTCTCAGCTACCTTCGAGAAGATCCAAAGGCGATCTATAAGGAAATGAAGAGGAAAAACCGGGTCGATGCCCGGTGGGGAATCGCCGAAATCGCGGTCTTGGGAGCCACCATTGCCATTGGCTTGGTTATAGACTGGAAATTTTGGCTCTTCTTTTTGCCGTTCTATTATTTGGGGCACTGTTGCACGTACCTCAACGGCTATTTCCTCCATTACGGAGGTAACCCCGACAAGCCGATCGCATGGGGCGTAAGCTCTTACCACAAGCTGTACAATTGGCTTTTTTTTAATAACGGCTACCACGCCGAACACCATTTTAGGCCGAAGCTACACTGGACCAAAATGAGACAGCTCCACGAGGAAATTGCTGATGTGCAGCGGCAGGAAGGTGTTCGGGTAATCGTTCCGCCGCACGCGTTAGGATTTCTCGATCCAGATCTCCCATGGTGTAAACGGGACGAATCGGCAACGCCTCTCACTTCGTCTAAAGCCAACGACCTAAAGTGATCCGGGAGGCTGTTCAACGGCTCCGTAGGAGCCAGATCTTTCTAGGCAACGGTTTTCGTAAAAGGCGACCAGTTCCGCTAGGAGCGGCATAAGACGTGGCTCTCGCATAGATGTCGCTCCCCCGGTGCTGGGCTCGTTTTTCCCGCCTCGAGCTATAAAGATCCAGCTCCTACGGAGCCGCCATAGCGTCGGCTGAATGAGGCCCAGAGCCGAGTCACAGCTTAAGATTTCGGCTGTGCTCTTGTTCAAAATCCACAGAAATGATTAGAAATAACGCATGCGCAAAAGGAAGAATTTTCCCATAAGACTAGCAGTGGGGTTGTTCGTAGCGGTCCTGATCGATACGGTCCTGCAGCTTGTTTGGAAGTCTGCGGTGGTGTCTTTACCTAGCGATGGATCGCCTTGGCTGAACGTGCAGGCCGCTTTGCATAGTCCTCTTTTCCTGTGCGTCGTCTTGTTGATGCCGTGCCAATTCCTTAATTGGTTAATGGTTCTCGGCAAGGCAGATTTAAGTTTTGCTCAACCCCTTACAGCGCTGAGTTATGTTTCGGTTTTTTGCCTTTCTGTTTTTTTCTTAAAGGAACCACCCGATTTGGTTCAGATAGCAGGGATCCTGTGCGTGCTTGCGGGTGTTTGGTTCATCAGTCAGACCGATCACATCACAGAGCCCAAGGAACGTGAGGCATGATTGGCCAGGCCG
>JAFAIO010000201.1 GCA_019236675.1 Verrucomicrobiota bacterium | reverse complement strand
GCCCCAACTTTCTGCTTGCCTGCTTCCGGGATAGGATCGCCTTCAATCGTTAGCAGCACCATCCCTCCTTGATCGACGCCAACCATCTGGTTCCAGTCGATCTGGGTCCTAAGTCGCTTGTCTACGGCTGCATCGGTTAACTCAATGGTGTGGTCGGAAATGACCTTGCCGCTAATTTTTCCCTCCACTATCCTTTGATTCGGTTCGTCTTCATTCTCCTTATCGCTGTGTTCGTAAGCAGCAAATGCAGTCCTCGCCGCAGGTCCACTGGCTGGATCCACCAGCAAAGCTCGGATGTGGAGCCGGCGAACATTGATCGAAAGCGCTTCAAATTCGCGAGCGCCGCCCCGGAACTGGTCCCCGTCGACGACAGGTAGGTAAACCCGTGGTTTTACTGGCGAAAACTGCACGGTTCTGGATTGGTCGCCCGAATAGGGAGCACCGTATTCGTCGACGACGTCAGGCCCAATGATGAGGCGGTAAGATCGCCCCAGCGCGAAATCGCCAAAGACGTGGAGTTCAGATCCGTCTACCTCGTAACGCATATGCTCGACCGCAGGTTCAACCTGAAAAAATTTGCTGGCAGTCGAAGTCAGAATGTCACCGGCGAGGTTGCTGGTGAATTCCGCTCGGATCGCCGTTCCTGAATGGATATAGTTCGTGCCCCCTAGGCTTTTTATGGTGAATCGAGGCACCACGCCGATCGGGACCGTCTTTGGTTCGCCGATCTTCTGATTGCCAGAAACTGACTTAAGTCCGGCAGCAATTTCCAAGCGCCAGTCCTGACCTCCCTCAAGCGGGCCCACAGGAGTCACCATCATTCGATCCATCAACGGCCTGCCCTCCGTAGCTTCCGCGGAGGGGAGCTTGCCCTCCGTAGCCTCGGCCGAGGAGGGCTCACCCGTCCGAGCGCCCTCGGTCCAGCGCCGGTTCCAATCAAGATTCTCAACCGGTACGTCGAAATAGTCGTCCTCGGTTGCATACCGGACTTCGGCGGCTGTTTCTTGGCCGCTTGCGCTCACAAATCGGAACCGGGTCGGGTCCAAAGTGGTGTCCAGATTGAAAGCGAGCCGAACTACCGGTCTGGGATTAATCTCGTCCTCTTGAGGAGCAACGGCCGTGGTAATCCCGTATGGCGGAGTCTTCAAAACCGCGCGAAAAGACTGCCCGATTGGCTTCCCGTCGAGATCTCGAAAATCGGACCGGATCGTAACCACCAACCCGGCGCCCAAAGGTGGAGAAGCGGTTGGAACAAACACGCCGCTTCGCTGGCTTAACCAGGTGAAGGTTCCAGCAACAGCCGGCTCGATTCTGATCGGCGGATTACTCGCTACGGTGCCAACCTCGTCCCGGCTCGTGACCGGTCTGGCAAACCGAAACTCGAACGTACTGGTGGGCTGTAAAAACTCAGCATCGGTTAACAGCTCTACTTCCTTTTCCGCGGCAACCGCCGCCAACACCATCGTAAAACCCCAGAGGGTTACAAAGAACAATCCAGGCAGCTTAAGAATAAATCGCTTCGCGAGGGGAGCGCGATCATCTCAAGGTCCCCCTGGGAAAACGAGCAAAATCGCAGAGTCAGCGATCGTTTAAACCAGATGGATCGAAGGATTTAACCCCCCCGCCGGGTTATAGACCTTTGCCAAGGGGCGACGTCCGGTAGGGCGAAAAACTCGGCGCGCTCACGACTCGGTTTCCACAACCCGCGAATCCAAGCCGGTTTTGAGCCGTTCGTTGCGCGTGTGAACGAGAGGCGTCCGCGAATACCCAACAAAGTGCGCGCACGGACCAAAGGCCGATTCCTACCACACGCCACGGCTCAAAACCGGCGCGGGACGGTTAAAAGATAAACAACATCCTCGGCGCGCCGAGTTTTTCGCCCTACCGATCCGGACGTCGCCCTCTAGAATTTGGCCTCCCATCGCTTCCGGTAATTCTTTATCCCCTTCGCTTAGAACTACTTATGAAAATATTATAGAAAATCTAGTTTTAACTAGAAACTCTGGCCTCGCATTTCGTTATTACTGAGTGGACGTCAAGGGATTGGCCTTTTCTTCAGGACGTAGATCCAAGCGAATCAACTCTGAACCTGAAGACAATATGTCAAATTGCTCCCTCGCTCGGAACCTTTCGAAAGCGCTGCTTGAATTGCATAGCTCTGGGCCCCACACCGACTTTCCCACTCGCCTATTTGCTAGCCTCCGCCTCTGCTTTAGCTGCGATTTCTATTCTTTCAATGAATGGACGGACAAGAAGGTGGAGCGCGTCGAAATCTATCCCAATTGGGACGCAAGCCTGAAGCTGTTCAAAGGCTACCTCAGCGACCACCCCTCGATAAATGCGATCTATCAGAAACGACTAAAGAGTGCAGTCAAAGTCTCGGATTTTGTCAGCCTTACTCAATGGCGCCAAGCCCGCCTATACAGCGAGCTTTTCCGGCTCCGTAACCCAAACTATCAACTCACGTTTGTCAGTGCGGAACAATTGCCCAAGCTAGCGGTCTCTCTTAATCGCACCGGTACGGCTTTTTCCGAGGAAGAACGATCGTTGCTCAACCTTCTTCGCCCGCATTTCATTCAGGCATACCGGGAGAGCCGACTTTTTTCCTACCTGAACCAGGCAGCCGAAAGTTCTAACGATGGCTTTATCGTCGTCGATCGAGCGTGGAGGATTCGCTACGTAAACGCTCGCGGGTTGGTGTTGTTAAGGGACTACTTTGGTCAAGAGCCGGTCGATTCGCTACCCACTCGCATCGGTACTTGGCTTCAGGAAAAAACGCGATCTAGGTCGGCCAGCGAATCACCGGTCCCAGATTTAATCGTTGGTTCGGACGATCGATCCCTCACAATACAAACCGTCGCTATCGGCGAAGGGAGCGAATATCGGTTATTGCTGCGCGAAACCGTGCGCCAGCTAGATGCTCGTCCTCTTCAGAGTCTGGGACTGACTAACCGCGAAGCAGAGGTCCTTCTCTGGCTAAGCCAAGGAAAAAGCAATTCCGAGATCGCGATCATCCTGACCACCAAAGTCCGTACCATCGCGAAACATCTGGAACGCGTATTCGCCAAGCTCATGGTTGAGAACCGTACGGCGGCTGCCCATGCGGCGATGGAAGTATTGCGGGCGTGAGAGTTGGTAGAGGGCGAGGCTCCCGAACGGCCGGATCGGTTGAACAAGGCACCCTGACTTCTGACGGACCCTTCGCGTTCAAGGGCCTAGATGTGCGCCGAGCCGTAGCCAATCGCGGACCCCGGCTCGACGCACATACCGGCGTAACAACATGTAATCTCCCGAGAATACCAATCGCTCTGTTAAATGTTTTCGGTCTTTCGGGAGCCTCGCCCTACCTAACTTCGCCGCCCCAGGATTCTCTCCAATATCGCTTCCTTCAGAGACGTAAATTCGGCGCTGGCCCGATCACGAGGACGTTCGAGGGCTACCACGGTTTCGAACGTCACCCGCCCGCCGTCCATTAAGAGGATCCGATCCGCCAAGGCCACCGCTTCTTCCACATCGTGTGTCACTAAAATGGCGCTAAAGCGGCGCTCGAGCCAAAGTCGCTCAATCAGAGCCTGCATCTCCAGGCGGGTCAAGGCATCCAATGCCCCCAAGGGCTCATCGAACAGTAACAAATCCGCATCACTGGCCAGTGCCCGAGCCAGTGCGACTCGTTGCCGCTGACCTCCGGACAGAATCGAAGGCCATTCATGAGCACGATCTCGTAGCCCGACATGTTCTAAGGCATCCTCGGCCGCGCGATCCCGCCGGCCATTCCGCGGCGCCGCCAGAACAACGTTGGCTTTAACAGATTTCCACGGCAGCAAGGCCGCATCTTGAAACATCAGCCGAGCGTGACGGCTTAAACCGCTCAGTCGCTCGCCACCGACTTCTACCCAACCGCTAGAGGGTTTCTCTAACCCGCAAATGAGACGCAACAGGGTCGATTTGCCGCAACCGCTCTTTCCTACCACCGCAACCAATTCTCCCGGCTCCACCCGAAAATCCAAAGAGTGTAACACTAGGCGGCCTCCGAACTCCTTGCTTAAAGCGTGAGTACGCACGGCGACGGCAGTCGTCTTATCGGTACCTGGTACCGGCCTGGTTTCTAACAAAGTGTCATTCGGCATAGCGTTTATTAGCGTGTCATAATCGTACTCGTCCTCGTCGTCGTCCTCGTCCTCGGGAGAGTGGTGTTAGCAGATGCCGAGCGGAAAAAACAAAAGCGTGTCACCGAGAGAGAATCCATCGATCCTTCGAAAGTGCTCGGTGAAGCCAGCCCCAATCGAGGACGAGGACGCCAGCGGCATCGTTCCCATCGCCTAGCAAGCCTTGTCACCTGTACGCTGGGTTCCATCTCAATAACCATGCCTCCAAGGCCCGAGTGATAGTGTCGGCTAACTTTCCCAATAGTGCGTAAAGCAGGATACCCACTAGAACAATATCCGTTTGCAAGAACTCGCGCGCGTTCATGGTCATGTAACCAATCCCGTTGGTACAGGCGATGGTTTCCGCCACGATTAGCGTTACCCACATAATCCCAAGCGCATAACGAAGCCCAACTAAGACGGACGGCAACGCGCTCGGCAACACCACCGTGATCAGTAGTTGCCACGGGCTCAGGCCATAAATTCGTCCCATCTCGATTAACTTGGGATCGGTAGATCGGATTCCGTGAATGGTGTTAACATACATCGGAAAAAACACGCCGATCTCGATAAGAAATAGTTTTGCCGGCTCACCGATCCCGAACCAGAGGATGACCAAGGGAATCATGGCCAGATGCGGGATATTGCGGAGCATCTGCAAAGACGAATCAAACAAGACATTGGCCGGACCTACCAAGCCGTTTAATAAGCCAAACACAAAGCCGATCGATCCCCCTATCATCAGGCCGACGATGGCGCGCTGGAAACTCTCCCAAAGGTGCATGGGCATCTCGCCGGTTAAAGTTAGATGAAAGCCGGCCTGCATCACTTCCAACGGCGACGGCAGGATACGGCGCGGAATTAACCCGCTCCCGGAAAAAATCTGCCAAGCGATCAGCAGCCCAAGCGGAACCAGCCAGGGTCCAGCCAAATTAATCAAACGGCTGCGATAACTTAGTGACTCGGTAGCCATGTTGCATCATGCGATTTACAGAAAAATCTCACCACAGAGACACGGAGAACACAGAGTTAAGAAGATTTAATGAAAGTCTGACCTGGAACTCGATGCCCAAAATTTCTCTTTAAATCCTGGCTCTGTGAACTCTGTGTCTCTGTGGTGAAAACTATCCGCCGGGCGAAAAATCGTTCGCAATCACTTCACCCGGTGAAAAATCAGCCGCTAACTCACGATCCTCTTCCCTATGATCCAGCGACAATTTTGGTAAGAGCAGCTCGGCCGTCCGATAAGCTTCCTCCAAATGTGGATAACCAGAGAAGATGAAAGTATCGATACCCAGCGCGACATACTCTTTCATCCGTTTTATCACGTTCTCAACGCTGCCAACCAAAGCGGTTCCTGCGCCGCTACGGACGAGGCCGACTCCGGCCCAAAGATTGGGGCTGATCTCCAGGTCCTTTCGCGAGCGATTTGCACCACGCAGCTTGTGCAACGCCAGCATCCGTTGTTGGCTGACCGAGTCCTGCCGAGCCATGGTTTGCTGGGCGACCGCAACCGTGCTGTCCGACACCTGACTAATGAGACGATCCGCATCTCGCCAAGCTTCTTCTTCGGTTTCCCGCACAATGATGTGCAGCCGGATACCAAATTTCAGGGCTCGGCCGTATTTTGCGTAGGCGTAATTGCGCGCCTTCGCCAGCTTCTCCTTAACCTGATCCGGAGGTTCGCCCCAGGTCAGATAATAGTCGGCATGTTTGGCGGCCACATCGATACCTCCGTCAGAAGAACCCCCGAAATAAATTGCGGGATAGGGTCGTTGCACTGCCGGAAATAACAGCTTCGCGCCCCGTACCTGTAGCTGTTCCCCTTCGAAATTAACCTCCGCCTCGTTCGTCAAAACCGAACGCCAAATGGTCAGAAACTCATCCGTGATCTGGTATCGCGTATCGTGATCGACGAACAATCCGTCCCCGGCCAATTCAACCGGGTCTCCTCCGGTCACTACATTAATCAGGATCCGTCCATTGCTTAGCCGATCGAAGGTCGCAGCCATCCGCGCGGCGAGACTCGGTGAAACCAGCCCCGGCCTGACCGCCACCAAGAATCGCATCCGCTTGGTGTTGGCGGCCAAAAAGGAAGCCGTGACCCACGCATCCTCGCACGAACGCCCGGTCGGCAACAGGGCTCCGTAAAATCCTAAATTGTCGACCGCCGCGGCGACCTGTTGCAGGTAACCCAAGTCGAGCACTCGTCCGCCGTGACTTGTTCCCAAGTAGCGACTGTCTCCGTGTGTGGGAATGAACCAAAAGACTTTCATGGTGTGGAGGTGTGCGAGGAGTAAACGATGTCGGCCACCCGGATCGCTTTCGGCATCAAACCAAGCCGAAAGAAAATGTCGGCGCCGGCCTGTTGTTCGTTCACTATCTCGGTCGAGATCGGTTGAGCGAAATAGCGCTGCTTACGAAGTTCGGACCGTTCCATTACGGCTGCACTTATTCCGAGCTTCTCCGCTAGAAAATCGGCGGTTGCTTTTGGGTCGCGCTTAGCGGTCTGGCCGGTATCGGAGAGCACCGACAGCATCAAGTCCACGACCTTCGGGTTTGTTTGCAGAAACTCGACTCGACCGAAGTAAAACTCTCGATGACCTCCAATCCCAGCGCCGTTCACAATCAATCGTGCGCCTCCCTCGACTTCTGCTGCAGCTAAGAAAGGGTCCCAGACCGCCCAGCTATCGACCGCTTTCGCTTCGAAGGCCGCTCTGGCATCCGGAGGCTCGAGGTATACCGGCTTAATATCCGCAAAGGTCAGTCCTTCCCGGGCGAGCAACTGCGCCAACACCAGGTGCGAGCTAGACCCTTTAGAGAAAGCAACGGTCTTGCCCTTCAATTCCGCAAACGACTGGATGGGCGAATCTTTGGGGACGATTACTCCGGTACTTTCCGGGCTGGGATTACTTGCAGCAAAAATCCGAAACGGTATGCCGGCTGCCTGCGCAAAAAGCAATGGAGCATCCCCGGAATGGCCGATATCGATACTACCACCATTTAGCGCTTCCAGTAATGGGAGCCCAGACGGAAACTCCCTCCAAACCACAGTATAGCCCAGCGGAGCTAGC
>JAFAIO010000159.1 GCA_019236675.1 Verrucomicrobiota bacterium | reverse complement strand
CCACCATCATCGAGCAACTAAAGAAAGAATTCTCGACCCCGAAACCGTCTCCCTCCCCAACGCCAAGTGTGGCGCTCCATTAGGGGCGAGCCGGCGAATTGGCGAGTGGGCGAAACGGCGAGTGGGCGAATGGGCATGATGGCGAATTGGCGCTCAAATTTGGTGGGGCGAGGCTCCGTCCAAAATGTGTTCTCAAGGCATCTCGTCTCCGAGACAGATGTGGCGCATTGGGCCGTTGCGCTGGCCGAGCCGTTCCTTAGGGGCAGCAACACTCTGCGCCCGCGGCTCGGCACGTCTATCGGCCAAGCATCATTTCTGAGTTCAGCTAAATCGAGTTCTTCGTTTGACTTTTCCGGCCATTCGGGAGCCTCGCCCCACCAAGTTTGAGGCCCTTTCGCCCACACGCCGTTTCGCCCGCACGCTCCCACTCACCCCTGATCCGAAACCTCCGTGCCTCCAAATGACAGCGCCTGCACGGGCTCTACCGGCACAGGTTGGCGGAAGTGTTTCCACAGCACTTGGAAATAACCCAGTGTATCCCGCGCTGGACGGATCTTACTCTGCTCCGCCCGGTAAATGCTTCGAATTGGGACAAAATCGATTGAGTACCCGTCGCGAGCAGCCAGCAGCAAACATTCGGTCTCGAAAGCGAACCCATCGCTGGAGCGGAGTAACACCGAAAGTAGACGCCGGCTTGCCATTCGGTAACCGCACTGACTGTCCGGGAGTTTGCGCCGGCACAAGTTTCCGATTTGCCAGGACATGAATCGATTTGTCAAACGGCGAACCCACGGCATTGTCACCGGGTTACTCATCCGATTGCCCACCAACAGGTCAGTCTTCGATTGCGAGACTCTGTCTACAAACTTCGGGATCTCGCTGGGATCGTGCTGGCCGTCTCCATCCAGAAAGAGGAAGTATTCATAGTTCCCCGCGGCCGCTCTTCGTAGGCCGGTCTTAATGGCAGCGCCTTTTCCCAGACGTTGCGGATGCCGGATCACGCTGGCTCCGGCAGTTGCCGCCGCTAAGCCGGTCTTATCCTGGGAGTGATCATCGACGACGATAACCCTTGTCACATGTGCTCGCACAGCACGGACCACCTCGGCGATAAATCGCTCCTCTTCATGTGCCGGAATGATGGCGCAGACGGTATCCGCAATGGGCTCAATCATGAACTCACGTTCAAGATTTACGCGCCCGACTGCCGGCGGGCGGTTGGATGATAGTCCGCCGCATGGTAGGAGCTTCTTACCAGCGGGCCCGAAGCCACATATTCAAAACCTTTGCTGAACCCGATCTCTCGATACGTTTCAAAGGTTTCTGGAGAAATATATTCCACGACTGGGAGATGCTGCGGGGTCGGCCGCAGATACTGGCCAAGCGTCAGCACTTGAACTCCGGATTCTCGAAGATCGTCCATGGCTTGAAAAAGTTCGGGCTCTGACTCACCCAGACCCAACATGATTCCGCTTTTGGTGACCCCTTCGGGGTCGATCTCTTTCGCCCTTCTCAAGACCGACAATGACAACCGATATTTCGCTCGCGACCGGACGAAAGGGGTTAGCCTTTCTACAGTTTCCAGATTGTGATTAAAGATATCCGGTTTCGCAGCTAATACCTCGCTCAGTGATTCTTCTCTTCCATTGAAGTCCGGAACCAATACCTCAATTACGATGCTCGGATCCGCGCTTCGGATTCCGTTAATCGTTCGGGCGAAATGATTTGCGCCTCCGTCTTTGAGATCGTCCCGAGCGACAGCGGTGATTACAACATGTCTAAGTTTAAGCCGCAGCACCGCTTCAACCACACGTTCTGGTTCGTCGGATTCCAAAGCAAAAGGTTTAGCCGTCGACACCGCGCAAAACCCGCAAGCGCGGGTACATCGTTCGCCGGCAATCATGAACGTCGCCGTGCCCTGGCTCCAGCATTCCCAACGATTCGGGCACTGAGCGGACTCACACACCGTATGGAGCCGCAGATCCGAGATTAGCGTTTTTGTCGAAAAAAAGACTGGATTGGACGGCAACCTGACCTTTATCCAGCTCGGCTTCTTAGCCTGGTGCAGAGCCGGATCAATTTTTGAACAAGACATCGCGTGTTGTGAGATTAGCCTGCGCGACCCAAAAATGCATACGCATTTTTCGGCCGCGCAGGCTCCCGGTAACGTCTGCAGGTGTCGTCATCGCCCAGCGACTGGAGGGGAGCCGCTTCGGAGTGTGCCTTAAGAACCTCGCGATGTTCCTCACATCGTGAGCCTGGCCTAAAAAGGTGAAAGCCACCGAAAAGACTTTGGGGTAGACAGGCGGGGGCTACCGGTAACTACCCATGGTGTGCCACCCCTCAATGCTCTGGACGCTGGGCGACGACGGCACCTGCAGACGTTCGCGGGAGCCGCCTGCTGCCAACCCACAGACCTGCAACGTTACAAAAGCAACTCCCCTCCAGGCGCTCGGTTATGATCGGCGCACGACGTGCTGCCAAAAAAAGCAGCCCCGAAAACTCGGGGCTGCCATACAAAATTGGTCGTAGACAAATCCCTGAAGAATTTGTCTGCCAGACAGGCTTAACGCTTAGAAAACTGAAAGCGCTTGCGAGCGCCGGGTTGGCCAGCCTTTTTCCGCTCTTTCATTCGCGGATCTCGCGTCAGTAATCCTTCTTCTTTGAGGACCGGCCGCATGGCAGCATCAACTTCGAGTAACGCCCGGGCAATCCCTAGCCGAATCGCGCCCGCTTGCCCGACAGGTCCTCCACCATGGGTTTTGGCCCTGACGTCGTAATTGTTCATCGTCTTCGTCACTTCGAACGGCTTGAGCACCGCGAGTTGCAGAGGCGCAGTTGGGAAGTATTCCTCAAATGGCCGGCCGTTAATCTCGATCACTCCGCTGCCTCGCAAGAGCCTGACTCGGGCAACTGAGGTTTTACGACGGCCTGTAGCATTAAATGTCTCGGACATGGCTAGCTAGATAGAAATAGGTTGTTGAGCCCCGTGCGGATGCTGGTCTCCCCGGTAAACCTTTAATTTGGTGAAAATCGAGCGTCCAAGACGATTATGCGGAATCATGCCTTTTACCGCATGCTCAATCAATAATTCCGGTCGCCGAGCGCGCCGGCGTTGTACCGTCTCAGATTTGTGGCCACCCACGTAGCCGGAGAAACTCATGTATTCCTTTTGCGTCTCTTTCTTACCGGTCAACCGGACCTTTTCAGCATTGATGACGACCACAAAATCCCCTGTATCTACATGCGGCGTAAATATTGGCTTTTGCTTCCCTCGCAACAAATTGGCTACCTTGACCGCCACTCGCCCCAAAGGCTGGTTATTGGCGTCAACGATGTACCACTTGCGCTCTATATCACTCGCTTTTGCTGAGAATGTCCTCATGCTGATCAACCAAAAAGAGCGGGCAAAATAGGTGAAACAAATCACAGTGTCAACCAACAGTTTAACGAAATCCCCCGAGCGAAAAACATCGTTCGACCTATCGCGATGGTTGTTGATTCTGCTCGCGATCCAGTTTTGGCCGGTGAGCCGAATCGCAGCCGATCCTGAAAATCTCACCGTCCTACTCCAAAAGGCGGATCGTTTAGATGATAGCGACCATTTTTTAGAAGCGATCACCATCTTAAAGGATCTGGAAAAAGGCGATCCAAGGAATGTCGAGATCCTTTACCGAATTTCGCGCGTGGAATCCGACCTGGTTGAGGATCTCTCCGACGATGCCAAGAAAAAGCCCTACGCTTTCGAGTCGATAGACTACGCCAAACGAGCTGTAGAATCGGATTCCCAAAGCTCGGATGCGCATCTCGCCACAGCAATCGCTTACGGCGTAATGACAGATTTCGTGGATGATAGAACGAAGATGGAATACTCCAAGCTCATCAAAGCGGAGGCGGAGAAAGCCATCGAACTCGATCCGAAGAACGACTACGCCTATCTGGTCCTCGCCCGGTGGAACTTCGAGATGACTCAGCTGAACCCTATCTTAAAAGGGATCGCCGAGCTGCTTTACGGACAAATGCCACCGGCGTCGCAGGAGAAAGCGCTCGAAGACTTCCAAAAAGCGATCGAGCTCGCTCCCAATAAGATCATTCACCATTTTTGCTACGCTGAAGCCTTGGCCAAAATTGGCCGGAAGGATCAGGCCAGAGGCGAATATCAAAAAGTGCTGCGAATGACCGCCACATGCAGGGAGGAACGGGGCTATCAACAGAAGGCGACGTCGGGACTCAAAACGTTGGAGCGGTAAAGGCGTCCAGACTGATGAGAAGCCGGTGGGTAAAGCCCCACATGGGACCTATGGGAACTTATAGGTCCCATGTGGCTCATAAGTCCCATCCGTCGTTCGTCCCAGCCCATCTCGCAACACTTTCACGCCTCCACGCCCATCCGCGAGGCACCCCGTTTATCACGCCCTTTTTCCTTTCAACGCTAGCGCTAACCACCCGCCCAACATTCCTAAACCGCCAAGGGGTGTGATCGCTCCAATCCAGAGAATCTTTGTGAGAGCCAGAAAGTATAAAGAGCCGCTAAAGAGGACCAAACCGCCGAATATGAGCCAGAACGCTAGCCGTGGAAAAGGATCCCACCGCGAAATGACCAAAAGGACAACGGCATGGACCAGATGATACAGCACTCCTGTTTGCCAAATCGACAGCGTGCCCAGCGCATCGAACCTGGAGCGCAACACATGAGCGCCGAAAGCTCCGCATACAACCGCGAAAAAGCCGCTCAAAGCCGCAACAATCCTTGATAAATGATGATTCATCACAATTATGCTTTCATTCTAAGGAGAGGGTGGAAATGAAGAAGATTGGTCTATTGGCAATGATGTCCCTGGTTTCAATGGTGTCGTTTGGGTCCGATGTCGAGTCTTCGCTCGAACAGGCCGATAAACTCGAATTGCAAGGCGAGACGGAGTCCGCCATTCACGTCTTAAAGGACGCGGACACCGCTTCCCCGGACAATCCTGCGATTGAAAAACGATTGTCCCGCCTTTATGCCCGCAGAATCCAGGAAATCTCCGATCAGACCGAAAAGAAAACCGACGCCACCCTTGCGGTTGAGCTTGGAAAGAAGGCCGTTAACAAAATGCCCAACGACGCACAGGCGCACGTTGGATTAGCCGCGGCTTATGGCCAGCTTTGTTGGTTTGTCGATGACAAAACCCGGGTCGAATATTCCAAGGCGATTTATCAAGAGGTCAATAAAGGACTCGCCATCGATCCGGACAGCGACTACGGGCACTTGATTCTAGCGCGTTGGAATTTTGAGATGGCGACTCTAAATCCGTTGTTAAAGGGCATCGCCGAGCTTGTCTACGGCCAATTCCCGCCGGCCTCAACTCAGGCAGCGATCACTCACTTCAAGAAAGCAATCGAACTGAACCCTACTCGGGTTATCCATCACGCTGAATATGCCAAAGCTCTCGAAGCGCTGGGAGAGAAAGACAAGGCGCGCGAGGAATGGACTAAAGTGATCGAGCTCAAGGCGGTTGACGCACAGGACCGCTTGTATCAACGAATCGCCGCCGAGCATTTGCACCAGAAAGCTCCCACCGAATCCGCCAGAAGTTGATCCACGGATTCTCGCCGAACGAAGAATTAAAAAATTCCGCAGATTACACAGATTTCGGGTTTCAGGACTATCACCTCGAAGAGCTTCTCAAAACTGCAGCTGCCGAGCTAACCTCGAGGGGGAATTCCTCTGACTGTTCATAAGACGCGGGTACCTTTGCCCTAGGGCGCGGTCGCACCCTAAGCCGAAATCTGCGTAATCTGCGGATATTTAAACTCCTAATATCTGCGGATTAGCTGATAAGCGCTTAGAATCCGTTCCCGGACTGGCTCTGCTAACCGAGCAATTTCCCGCTGCAGCCTGACATAATGGGCCCGCCCATCTGCGGTCTCGATCGGGATCGGGTCGAAGCCGAACTCGGTCAGGTCATACGGGCTGGCTCGCATATCGAGTTCTCGAGCGGACCGCGCCAGCGCGAATGCGTCCGCCAGAAGCTCTGACTCGATCCAGGGTGCAATCTTATAACTGAAACGATATAGATCCATATTCACGTGAATGCAGGCCGGCTGGTCCATTTCGGCAGTCAGTGTGCG
The DNA here is from genome assembly GCA_019236675.1 of Verrucomicrobiota bacterium. GTDB lineage: Bacteria > Verrucomicrobiota > Verrucomicrobiia > Chthoniobacterales > JAFAMB01 > JAFAVN01. The sequence goes on along the minus strand of JAFAIO010000159.1, from coordinate 9,757 downwards.
TTCAAGCTGTAACGAATTCCGCGGTTTAGCCTGTTCGCTAAAGAAACGGAAAGCGTCGAAATGCGTACACGAGAGCTGTTGCGATTCCAGGAAGCCATCCAAATCAGGTCGAGATAGTCTGAGCGGTACTTCTTGGTGCCGGATAGCCGATTCTCGATAAACCATCGCCCATTCGTGCAGACCAAAGCAGCTAAAATTGGGCGAGCGTTCCGCGGTGCTGCTTAGAAAATTGATTGCCCAATCTACAAACTCCTTCCGGCTATCAGGGAACGCTTTGAGCCGCTGCCCTTCGCGGACGCTTTCCCACACCCCGGCGCCTTCTATCATCTCTGCGCCTTCCAAAATCACCCCTGGACCGGGAGACCATCGAAGCAGCTGCGCCGGACGGAACGAATAATATTCGAATAGGAAGTCATAGACTGGATGCCGAGCATGGCGCGATCGGCGCTCGAGCAAGGGATCAACCCATTGTTCAACTCGGGTGTGATGCTTTCTGGCCCGCTCCTGCCAGACTTCTCTCGCCAATGATATCACAAAGATCCGGTCTTTAGTTGGTTTGTCTCCCCGCCTATCGTAAGCCACTCCGATATGAGCTTGTCAGTCTACTTCGCCGGTGAGCTTTTCAACGCCAAACATTTATCGGGTAACGCCGGACTCGCTGCCGCCATCGAACGTCATTCGACGGGGCAATTCGTTTGTGTGCTGCCCCAGACACTGGAAAGCCGGGAAGAAGGCGCCCATTTCATCCGGGACGAGGACCTCGAACACCTCATTTCGTCTGATCTCGCGATCTTCAACTTTGATGGTCCTGAAATCGATTCGGGCACTGTCGCAGAGTTCATGGTCGCGAAATTTGCCGATATCCCGGCGCTCCTGTTACGCACTGATTTTCGGCGGGGCGGCGACCAAGGCCAAGATCCCTGGAACCTGATGCTGAGCTTTTATCCCAGAACCAAAACCTGCTGTCTCGACAGTATGGCCTTCTACAAAGTCGCTTTAGGCCAGGGCCTGGATCCCGTTGCTGCAGCCGATCGGACCCTGGACGAAATCGCAGCTCAGGTTGTCCAAGAACTAGAAGCACTGGCACAGTCCAAACCCGCCCTCCCATCCGAACTTGCCAACCCTGTTCATGATTGGCTGGTGCAATTCCCCGGTTTTCGGTCCGCCGAGTCGATCACTCGAATCCGAAAAGCACTTACTCGTAAATCTTCTTGAAATACCGCACTCAGTCAGACGCACCAATCACCAATCACCAATCACCAATCACCTTTCACCTTTCACCTCCCTCCCCTCCCGTGCGGTACCTAATTGCTCCCGACAAATTCAAAGGAACTCTATCTGCTCAAGAAGTAGGCCGGATCGTGGCTGAGGTCGCTCGCGAACAAGATCCCGAGGCAGATGTGGACATCCTGCCGATTGCTGACGGAGGAGAAGGCACGGCTGCTCTTTTGGCCGTGCAACTCGGTGCGCAGCCGAGAAGCATGGATACGGTGGATGCGCTCGGCCGGCCCATATCTGCACAATATTTCGTTTCCGAAACTGAGGCCTTCCTCGACATGAGTGCTGCTAGCGGGCTGTGGCAGATTGCCAGGGAGGAGCGGCAACCGTTGCAGTCGAATACTTACGGTACGGGCATCATCATTCGTGAATTGATCGATGCCGGCTTAGCGCCGATCTACGTTGGGCTGGGTGGAAGCGCGACGGTCGATGCCGGAATCGGGATGGCCGCTGCGTTGGGGTACAAGTTCCGCGACCCTCAGAGCGCTCTACTCGAGCCGCTTCCCAAGCATTTCGGCGAGATCTTACGCATTGAGAAACCGAGTTTCGCTAAGCCGCCGCAAGTTCTGGGTTTGGCGGATGTGGAAACCAGATTACTGGGCACATCCGGCGCGATCTACACATTCGGACCACAAAAGGGATTGAACCCCGAACAGGTCCAAAGCTTAGATCGCGAGCTCGCCAAATTCGTCGCTCTAGTTCAACGCGAGCTCGGAGTAAATCACTCTGAGGTTACTCGCGCAGGCGCTGCTGGCGGACTCGGATATGGTATTATGACTTTTCTTGAAGGGACTCTGGTCTCCGGCTTCGCGGTGGTTGCCGAACGCCTGAAGCTAAGAGAACGGATTGCTGCCGCCGATATCGTCATTACGGGCGAAGGCAAACTCGACTCACAATCGTTGGAAGGAAAAGGACCGTTCGGTGTTGCCACTGCGGCAAAAGAGGCTGGCAAACCGGTCTGGGTTATTGCAGGAACCGTTGAACAACATCCAGGGATGCAGTCTTATTTTGATCGAACGATAGCAGTGGCCAGCGGCGAAATAACCCCGGACATCGCTATGAAACGGCCGGAGGAAAGCCTACGAAAACGCGCGGCCGCCTTGTGGTCCTGAACACCATAAACAACAAACCATGCCGGCCATGCTGGTGAAGCCCGAGCCCAATTCCCAGAAGGACGCTGCAATCTCCGCCCAGTACGATTGGAAAACGCCCTTGCTCAAGCAATTGCTTAATTCGGTGAGCAAGCTCGCGGCTGTAATCTCGGATTTTCACGGCGTTCCGAACCTTGATAATCGGATCCACCGCCGCTTCATAAGTCGGTGGTGCTACCGCTCCGGCGTTCAGCCTTTAACTGCTCAATAAGACCGTGTGCGCGAAGCACGCGCGCCAAGTGCTTTACTCCGGGCTCCTCGGTTGAAGGCGGCTTGAGGCCAAGGTTAGACGCGGCGTCCAAAAGCGTGAGGCGACGATGGGATGATTCTATAATCGTAGTTCCAATCTGAAATCGGTAGGGACGAGATCCTGCTCGTCCGCAGAAAGGCTCAGCTTCACGCTGATGACTAGACCGTGCAATCCGGCTAGTTGCTCCGTCCCCAGTTCATTCTAACTTTCGGGATGCCGCGAAAGATCGTCCATCTTGACATGGATTGTTTTTACGCGGCGATAGAAGTGCGTGATCACCCGGAATTAGCCGGTAAACCTGTTGCAGTCGGCGGTGCTCGAGATCGTCGAGGGGTGCTGACCACGTGCAACTACGAAGCCCGCGAATTCGGAGTTCGGTCGGCCATGCCGACCTTTCAGGCGTTACAGAAATGCCCGCACCTCATCGTGATGCCAACCCGGTTCGATGTTTACCGCCGCGAATCAACCAAGATCCGGGACATCCTGATGAAATTTTCCCCGGTGATCGAACCCCTGTCCTTAGACGAAGCTTTCCTCGACTTGTCAGATCATCCCGGCGAAACCTCGGCCACCGTCACCGTCATCCGCCAATTGATCTGGCAAAAAACTCGGCTCACAGCGTCAGCTGGCATTGCTCCCAACAAAATGCTGGCAAAAATCGCCAGCGACTGGAAGAAACCGAACGGCCAGTTTGAGATCCGGCCCGAGGACATTTCCGAATTCATGGTGGAGTTGCCGGTGAGACGTCTTTGGGGAATCGGACCGAAATCGGCGCAGCGCCTGGCTGAGCTGGGGGTTAACACTTGTGGCGATCTGCAGCGCTATTCTCGCGTCGAGTTGATCGAGCAATTCGGTAAGTTCGGTCTGGAGCTTTTCTCGCTTTGTCGCGGGATCGATGAACGTCCGGTCGAACCTGATCGGATACGGAAGTCCCTGAGCAGCGAACGGACCTTCCCTAGTGACCTGACCTCTCTGGCCCAATGCGAAGCCAAAATTCCGGAGCTCTTTGAAGAGGTCATGAGCGACCTGAAAAAGTCGGGCGCAACCGACCAAGTAAAATCCGCTTTTATCAAGATTCGATTCTCCGATTTCACGAGAACCACCGTCGAACGCGCCGGTTTGTCATTAACTGTGGAAAATTTTCAGGCGTTGCTCCGCCAGGGCCTCAGCCGGAAGTCACTAAACGTCCGATTGCTTGGGCTAGGGGTACGGTTCCACGAACCGGACTCTGAGGGTGCGACGCAGCTGGAACTGCAGATGTAAGTAGAAAGCTCTGGACCACCTATCCGGCGTGGGAACCAGCAGCGGATGGGACTCATTAGATACACGGGACTTATGCGCCGCGAAGTTGATTTATGATTTCCATAAATATCGTGTGTCCCATAGGACTTGCCCCGCCGGAGCCTTTTGTGACAATATCGACCCTATGGTTTCGCCGTACACGTTCCAACCCCGAGGCCGGTTATTGGACGTCATGCGTCAGGTCGGAGACCCGGACCTGATCAATCTAGCAGCCGGACTTCCATCGGTTCATTGCGTTCCCAAAGCTGACCTTCAAGAGGCGTTTGCCGCCACCTTAGCAGAGAACGCAGATGAGGCGCTTGGCTATCACGTCCCAGACGGAGATTTGCGGCTTCGGGAACTCTTGGTCGACCGATTTCGCCGGCGCGGGATTAATACGAGCGTTAATCAGATGGTCATAACCACAGGATGTTCACAGGCATTACACGGAATGATTCGTCTGATCGCCAAACCGGGTGATGTGGTGGCCTGCGAGGCGCCAGCCTATTACTCGACCTTGGAGATCATGGGCGATCTGGGAGTTAAAGTGTTGCCCATTCCCGTAAGAGATGGCGACGGGATCGATTTCGAACTAACCCAGACCTTGTTCCGCCGATTCAGGCCCAGACTGTTCGTCCTCTGTTCGACGTTGTCGAATCCTTCCGGCGCTACCGTGCCTAACGAGATTCGAAAAGAATTGGTCGAGCTTTGCCGAAAGACCGGGACCCGCATTTTGGAAGACGAGATCTACGGCGAGCTATCCGAGATCCCGAATCTTAAGCCGATCCGTGCTTATGACGACGGTTCCACGGTCAGTTACGTAACCAGCTTCTCCAAGACAGTCGCCCCGGGACTTCGGGTCGGCGTTTGTTTACCGGGTCTCGATGCCAATGCGTTCGCGCTGCAGAAGTGCCAGCAGGATATGCATTCGGCGACCCTCTGCGAAGTTGCCTTCCGCCGGTATTTTGAGACTGGTCGCTTTGACATCCATCTGGATTTCTTGCGACGACTAAACCGGGAGCGGAGAGAACTGGCACTTCGAGTGATCGAAGAGTGTTTCCCGACGACGGCCAAAGTCTGGAGACCGGCCGGCGGTTTTCTGTTATGGGTACAGCTGCCAGCGAATCTCAAAATTAAACAGGTGTATCGAACCGCACTTACTCAAAAGGTCGCGTTTTGTCATGGCGCAGCCTTTTTTACTTCAGAGGAACAGCAAATCCCCGCCATGCGCCTCAATTGTTCGCGTCCCAGCGAAGACGATTTAGTGACCGGTCTTAGGATCCTGGGCAAGATTCTAGAACGAGATTGATTGGGCGAACACAACCCCTGGAGGGGAGCCGCTTTGGTGCGTAGCATAGAAACCCGGCACCTTTATTGACGACGCGGGTACCGCCAAGACACGTGTTAAACGGGCGGCTCCCGCGAATTACCCATCGCGTTGTTTTTTGCCCAGTGCCTCCGTCCGCCACGGTCATCGATTCCCGCGTGATCGGATAGAGCTGCCGCGCGCTGGGTCGTTTGCGGGAGCCGCCTGCTCTGTACCATTCAAGGCCGCATCCAACACTGGGATGAACATCGCGGGGTCATTGCAGTGCGCTCCAAAGCGGCTCCCCTCCAGGCGCTGGGTCGTTGGGAACCTCCCCGGCGTTCCCGTGCCTTCACGGTGCTAACAAGTTGCATCTTTTTAGGTTTTAGCCGTGTACTAGCGGCAAATGCTTCTGAAAGCCTTTTCTCTAGGCCAACGCGGCCGTTTGGCGTCGCTTGGATTCATAGCGGCGTTCCTGTTGGGTGCAGTATTTGCCTTACAAAACAATTCCACTGCCCAGCCTCTCGGCCCCGACAACGCGCCGCTTTGGATGCGGTACCCGGCCATCTCCCCAGACGGCAAAACGATCGCTTTTAGCTTTGAAGGCCACCTTTTCGTCGTGCCTTCCACCGGCGGATTAGCTCAACCGCTTACCGCTGGCACCGCAGTCGACACCTCTCCAGTCTGGTCTCCAGACAGCAAATCAATTGCTTTTGCATCGGATCGATACGGTAACTTCGACGTTTTCCTAATCAGTGCGGAAGGCGGACCTGCTCGACGCCTCACCACCCATTCTGCCGACGAAACACCGGTATGTTTTACCCCAGACGGCCAATTCGTCGTGTTCAACGCTCAACGGATGGTTTCTGCGCAAAGCTCGAAATTTCCGGTGCCGAGACGGTTCCCGGAGCTTTACAAGGTATCAATCGAGGGCGGCAAAGAACCGGAAATGATCTTGGTCACCCCGGCTCTAAACGCCCAATTCGATAAGAGCGGCCAGCATATCATTTACGATGATCAGAAAGGCTACGAGGATCTCTGGCGCAAACACCAAACCTCTGCCTTTGCCCATGATATCTGGATCTACGATACGCAGACGGGCAATCACACGAAACTAACGACTTACCCGGGTGAAGATCGAAACCCGGTGTGGGCCCCGGACGAGAACTCTATTTTTTATCTGTCCGAACAAAGCGGCTCGTTCAACGTTTGGCATGTGCCGCTCAACCACGGACAACCTGGCGCTCCTCAGCAAGTCACGAAGTTCGACAAGAATCCGGTCCGATTCTTGACCATTTCACAGGGTGGGGACCTTTGCTTTGGGTTTGATGGCGAGATTTATCTTTTGCCGGCTGGTACTACTCAGCCGGCTAAAGTTGCCATCCGCATCGCGATCGCGGACAGCACGGCCGAAACCAGAACCGTCCCACTGATGGAAGGAGCTACCGAAATGGTGGTCAGCCCAAACGGCAAAGAGATCGCTTTCGTTGCGCGGGGCGATATTTATGTCGCCGGGATCGAGCATGGTGATACCAAACGGATTACGAATAACCCTATTCAAGCTCGAAACCTCAGCTTTAGCCCTGACGGCCGAAAGTTGGTCTTTGCCGCTGAGTACAACAACATCTGGAGCCTTTACGAAGCCTCTATTGTTCAGCCCAAAGAAAAAGAACCTTATTTCTCATTGTCGACCGTAATCGACGTTCATCCGATCCTCGAGAACGGTCAGGAGAACTTCCGGCCGAAATATTCCCCGGACGGCAAAGAAGTCGCCTATCTGGAAAACCGGACCACTCTCAAAGTTCTGAACTTAGAGAGCAAACAAACCCGGCTCATCCTGCCGGGCAAAGATAACTATTCCTACGCAGACGGCGACCAATGGTTTGACTGGTCTCCGGACGCGAAATGGTTCTTGGTCACGATGAACCAACCGGAACGCTGGTCGAGTGAAGTTGGTCTCGTGGACGCCGGTGGCCAGCAACAGGTCACCTATCTGACAAAGAGCGGTTTTTCGAGCGAGCAGCCGATCTGGTCCACCCAGGGAAAAACCTTGATTTGGGCGAATGACAAATTTGGGCTTCACGGCACCGGCAGTGGCGGTGGCGGACAAGAGGATATTTTTGAGATGTTTTTCACCCAGGAGGCTTTCGATCGATTCAAGCTTTCTCCGGCTGAATACGACGCCGTAAAGGCGCAGGAAGAAGAGGAAAAGAAGAAGAAAGAAGGCGAGAAATCGAAAGAAGCAAAAGAACAAACTAGCCCTTCACCGCAATCTAGCGCCTCGCCGCAATCTAGTGCTTCACCCCAAAGCAACGCTTCGCCGCAAACCAGTGCTTCAGCCCAAGGTAGCCCGACTCCGGATGGCAGCGCCTCGCCGCAAAAGAAGGAAGAAACTCCTAAGGTTGAGCCGATTAAAATCGATTTAAATAACATCGAAGATCGGACCGCGCGACTGACCCTGGCATCCTCGCAATTAGCTGACTTTGCCCTGACTAAAGATGGTGAACAATTGGTTTACCTGGCCAAAGCCGACAAAGGTTATGATCTCTGGTTACTCAAGCCGCGCACGAAAGATCTCAAACGGTTGGCCCAGTTTGAAGCGCCGGACATCGAGCAGTTCGGACCAAGGTTCCCGCTCGAGCTAGCATTAGATAAAGAAGAGAAAAACGTCTTTGTCCTCGCGAACGGGCGTATCAGCAAAGTGGAACTTGCTTCCGGCAAAATGGAACCCGTGAAGTTCGCGGCTGAGAAAGAGCTCAACCGGGCGGCTGAGCGCGCCGCTCTCTTCGAACATATGTGGCGGCTGGAGAAAGAGAAGTTCTATGTGAGCGACATGGGGGGCGTGGATTGGGATTATTACAAGAAGGTTTACGCCAAATTCCTTCCCTACATCACCAACAATCGGGACTTCGCTGAGATGATGAGTGAAATGCTAGGTGAATTGAATGCGAGCCACACCGGCTGCCGATATTTCGCTCAAGGAGGCGATCAAACCGCATCGTTGGGCGCGTTCTTCGATCCGGCGTATAGAGGCGCCGGAATCAAGATTTTAGAGATTATCGAAAAAGGTCCCTTAGTATCAGCCGTCGAAGTTCAAGCCGGAATGATCATCGAGAAGATCGACGGAGTAACGCTCGCTCCCGGGATGGACATAAGCCCGCTCTTGAATTTGAAAGCCGAGAAACCGACTCTTCTCAGTATTTTTGATCCCGCCAAAAACGCCAGGTTCGACGTCACGATCAAACCGGTCAGCCAAATGGAATTGATCAACCTTTTGTATGATCGCTGGGTCAAAAGACGACGAGAATTAGTGCACCGCCTCAGCAGCGGCGCCATCGGGTATGTCCATGTGCGGGGAATGACCGATGAAAGCTATCGCGAGACGTATTCAGACGCGTTGGGCCGGGAAGAAACGAAGAAGGGATTAATCGTTGACACCCGTTACAACGGTGGGGGCAACCTCCATGATCAACTCACGACGTTCCTCTCGGGAAAACCCTACCTGAAACTCTTGCCGCGCGGCCAGGATTTGGGCTGGGAACCGCGTAGCAAATGGTCTCGGAAAAACGCGATTATCGCGAACGAAGGTGATTATTCGGACGGCATGCTTTTCCCCTGGACGTATAAACACTTCAACATCGGCAAATTCGTCGGTATGCCGGTACCCGGCACTGGTACCGCCGTATGGTGGGAGTTTCAGCAGGACCCGACGCTCTTGTTCGGGATCCCGGAAGTCGGCTTCGTCGACGAGCAAGGCAATTACATGGAGAAAACCCAAGTCGAGCCCGATATCGAAGTCATGAACGACCCCAAGAGTGTGGCTGAGGGCCGTGACCTCCAGATTGAGCGGGCTGTGTCCGAGCTAATGAGTGAGAAGTGAGAAGCCTGCCCTGAGCTTCTCGACAAGCTCGAAACAGGCAAGCAGTAAGCGCATCGAAGGGTGATTAGTGATTGGTGATTGGTCCAGCGGATGCCCGTATGCATCACGCAAGCGCCGTGAAGCCTCGCCCCGAAGGGGCTTAAGGACTCCGCCCAGGGTTTTAACCCTGGGTATGGATTCATAAGAGGTGTGCGCTGAAAGTGGCGCCAGACTGGCGTTGTTCGGTCGGGTTGACATGCGTTACCGATCACGGCCACTTTCTGATGTGCACCTTTTCGATTCCCAAAAATTTGCGGTTGAATCCGCGGCGGTTTAATTCTACTGTCACGACCTTTTCCGAGGAGTTATAGCTCAATTGGTTAGAGCGCCGCCCTGTCACGGCGGAGGTTGCGGGTTCGAGCCCCGTAGGCTCCGGGTTTTTGTATTACAAAGGTCAGCTAAGATAGTGAACTGATTTCTGAGAATCCCCGGGAAATATCTTTTGACAAAGTAAGAAATTGTCCGGTTTACAAGGCGGTAGACGAAAACTTTTTCTAATCAGTTATCCCCCGGACCATACGGACTGGAGAGTATCGTACCTTCTGAGATGAGAGACGAGGGCGCTCGTAGCG
>JAFAIO010000123.1 GCA_019236675.1 Verrucomicrobiota bacterium | reverse complement strand
GTCTCATCCGGTCGCAGCGCTCATCGCCTGTGATTTCCACACCTTCTATTGTGCTGGCGACATCCGGGGACCCCAATATATTGGGTTGATCCCACGCTCCCCAGGGAGTATGTTCGTTTGCAGTTCCCTTATGGACACCAAGCGGCTACCGACCAGATGGCTCTATATAATGGACTATATGGACGAAGACACCGGGACGGTTGCCGCCACCGTCGGCAGCGCCGATGATCGCGACGAATGCGAGGGGGTTGTCCGTCACGAGACGATCTTTTATCAGCGCCAGGGATTTACGGTTCTTCGCGGCGAAGCCTGTGAACTTTGCCGTGGATGCGAGGGAGACGGCCTGATCGGTGCGGTTGTTGCTGCAAGACAATGCCCCCAATGCGGCGGCTTTACCGGCCCGTTCCGCAGATTACGATTTAAGGTCTAGATCTGCTGCCTCGGTCCGAACGATGGTTAATATCCGCAGATTACACAGCCCCGAAATTCTCCGGGGTAAAGTTACGCAGATTCGGGTTTGCGGCGGGTCGCGTCGTAGAGCTAAGAACGTCCGCACTTAAAGGATTAATTTATCGAAGAGGATTCGGACCAGTTGTACTCTTGACGCCACTTCTCGCGAGCAACGCTTAAGTGAGCGAAGGACTCGCCGCCTCGCTATCGGTACTTTTTGCCCTATCGCGCAAACGACCGCAAACCCGAATCTGCGTAGTTTTACCCCGGAGAATTTCGGGGCTGTGTAATCTGCGGATATTTTATCTTTTGCTCCTAAGGTACCGCTCCGCCACGATCGAAGGTTGCTCAAGTAATTGGCCGGCTGCTAAGTCGAACGCGAGCCGGATAAACTGTGCGTGCGACCAGGCAAGAGGAGTTGCCGAAGTCGTGCCGCTGCCGGGCACGAAGCCGAGTTGGCCGGTTGGCGGTTGGTTATCCCAAACTTGCTCAGGCAGCAGATCGCCTTCGTTTGCGGTGCTCGCCATCGCTACAAGGTTCGCTCGAGCAGCGTTCAGATTATGAGCGGCTACCTCGTACTCGCCGCGTTCACCGGCGAAGATAGGCCACAGCCGGCCATGTGTCGTGCCGGAGTCAGGCGGAGTGGCCAGCCAAGGAGCGCCCGAAGATGTTTCGCCGTATCCATCGTTGGTATAGCGGTGCCAGAATTTGCCCGCAGAAGTTGTGACTGAGAGCTGTGCGTCGACCACTTTAAGGCTGTTGGTGATCACCTCGTCGCTAGCCGGCTTGATTCCAAGACGCACCAACTCGAGAAAACCGGGGTCTACTACTTCGCGCTGGTCAAAAGCACCGGGCCCGCCATTGGCGAGGTTGTAAGTGGTGCCTGAGTCAGGCTGGCCATCCTTAGTGAGTCTTAAGTAGTACGGCGACGAGCTGTACGGGCCGTTCTTGGTCACCGTCCATTTTTCGACTTGGGACTCCCAGGAGTCGGCCGTTGCTAGATAGCGCTGTGCGCACTCCTTATCGCCGTTGGCCCGGGCGATATCGGCCGCGCAGACTAACGCGGCGATCTCGCAAGCGATGCAGGCCGGAGAATAACCGCTCTGTTCTTCCCACCTCTCTTGCATTGTGTACGGCGCCGGGTATCCGGCCAACGGAGCGAAATTTAGGATAAAGTCAGCTGCCGGTTTTATGTGCCGCGACCAGGTGCCGGCGTCCTTACGGCCGAGCTGATAGGCCAGGATTATCGGATCCGATACTTCGTCCAGCTGCGTACTGTGGAAGATCGGAGTCCCGTCTACCATCGTGTTCTGAGGGCAAGAACCATCAGAAGTTTCTTGGACGTTGAAAACGTAATCCAAGGCGCGGCCGGCGCCGTCCAGGTCGCCATCAGCGATGAGTGCGGTCGCGATTTCATAGAGATCGCGCGACCACACCCCGTGGTAAGGCCCGGACGGATTTATTAGACCCGTTCCGAATGCCCAGGGGATCGAAGGAGACGCGATGAACGCGCCTCGGTATGTCTTATCTTCGCAGGCTGCGAGTACCATCGAGGAGACCGCATATAACTGGCCCTGTTGACCGCTGGAAAGGCTTGGGGGAGCCGGGCGCAACGACAGCAGGTACTTGTTCCAGCCGTCAGCGTAATCCCTGGAGGCTCGATCGAACCCGACCGCGAGCGAGTCATTGGCCATATCGAGCGCTTTCGACTCCGCGGAAGCAAAACCAAGCGCGAGCGTGGCATGCTGGCCGTCCTTCAGTCCGGTTAAAGGTAACCTGCCGGTTTGCACGACGGTACCGTTTAATGCGGAACCGTCGTGCGAAGTTAACTGATAGTGCTGAGCTAAGTCCGCCCCGCCATCCGTGGTTCCGAGATAGCCGTTAGCCGTCTCCGTAAAATCCGGCGCTGCCACCAGTGCGCTGGAGACCTGTCCCTTCTTATCACTAGCGACCAGTGCTTTGCCTTTGGTTCCGCCTGACTCATCGAGAGGAGCTGCAACCAATGGGTTATTCAGCTGCGGTTGGTAGACGACGTAGAGCTGATAAGGTTTACCGTTCAAAGACGTAAACTCGATATCGATAATCAAGGTCGGACGAGCTGGATCTGTCACGAAGGTAGTCGTGAGGCGCCAACGATCTGCGCGGTCGCGATTCTCAATTTGATAGGTCAAACTTCTGGGACTGTCTGTGCTGCTATCAAGACCGGGCGGTTTTTGACTGCCCGGAGGCTTAAGATTCACGAGCCGGGTTAGCGATGTTGAAGCGTCTTGAGCTCTAGTCGCGAAGCTTTCTCCATCGGTGACAATAAAGTCGAGGTTACGGACGCTGGGCGTGTCAATGCGAGGATAGTAGACTTCGCTCAGCCGCCCGTTCTGGAGCGTGAACCAGACGTTGCTGGCGGTGGTGTAACTCGTGCCGAAACCGGTTTTGTCTGCTGGCAACCAATCGGCGTCAGCGCCTTTGCGAATCAGGCTGTTTGCCGGGAGTTCCGAAAACATCGAAGCTGGATATCCGCAAAAGACCGAAAAAAGCGTAATGCGTAAGATCAACATTAGAGCAGTGGGTAAGACGCCGCTTGCTGGTGGTTTCATCAAGTGGAGCGCAGGGGAACCTCGTTAATCAACCCCTTTCTTCTCCTGCGCTGCCGTATCGCGCCGATTCCGGGCCTGTGCTATTCGATTTTGCAACGGCTTACCCCCCGATCGAGCGCAGCCCAAATCGTTCTAGTGCTGGATTGGGTTTGCGGCGTGTGACGTTTGATACCCCGAGTCTGGAAGGGAGCCGCTTTGTAAGTCGGAAGCTATATCGGTCTGCAGCCACCGAAAGACTTCGGGGTAGACAAGCGGCTCCCGGAAACGTCTGCTCGCATCGCAGCTCTATGGGCTCGGGCATCAGATGGCGATAATTCGCTGCTCGCCACGGCTCCTCCCGCGAGCGCTGGACGGCAGCTCTCTACGGTTCAGACGCGTTCGCGGCGTTCTTTAAGATTCCACCGTCACCGACAGCTTCCGGACAGCGGCCGCATTGAATTTTTCTCGGAGATCTTCCTTTGACGCGAACGAAAGCGAATGAATGAAACGTGCCGGAAACGCAAATGTCAGTGGTGATCCATTGAACGGATACGGAGCCAGGCGAAAATGGCGGATCTCGATGCGCTCTACTGTAACCGGTTCACGCGAATTACCGGTTACAGGCAAAGCATGAAGCAGATTTGCGGTGCCCGGATAATCGACGCAGGTTAGTAACGAGAGGTTGTCACAGGCTTGCAAAAGACGGAAATGGTTCTCGATCCGTTCGGGAGAAATCTCTGCCGGCTGATAACGAGGGTCCTCGGTCAATTGAGAACGGACTTTTTGTTGCAGAGCTTTTTGATCGTCCAGGAAAACGTCCAGTGACGGAAGTTGATCCGGCGGAATGGTCGAGCGGTCAGCCCTATTGGCTAACAGATCAAACGTGTGCATCGACACTAGCAAACCGGCATAGGGATTATGGCGGACAACGGTGTCAACGGCCCGGCGCCGGACAGAGAGATAATCCAGCAGATCAATCTCCTCAAAAGCCGAGTATTTGCCGACTAGCTCGCGGGAGAACGCGCTGGGCTTTCCTTGTTTGGTAATTTCAGGAGCAGCGTCGCGTGCTGCCCAACCATCATCGTGAGTGCTGATCCCTTCGAGGACGTCAGCCCGAGGTTCGGGTGAGAGAAAGAGGTCGTTACCCCAGTGCTCGGCGAATTGGCCGGCGAGCCTGGCATGATCTGGATGGGTAACAAGCCACCAACCGTTATCTGATTCTGAGCGTAGCATTTAACTGAAAAACGTAATCGGTGTAAGCTGTGGATATTTCATCGTCGGATCTAAGGAACATCTTGAGGATGGCATTAAACGACTGGCAAATTCGCCTGGTGGAACCTGAGTAAAATATAATCCGTTGCGTCCTTTGCGCCCTTTGCGCGAGGCTCGAGTATTTGTAGATTCAGTCCTCCTCCGGGCTTAAGGCCGATTCGTGCCAGTTATGCAAAAAGTACCACTCTAAGAAGCTAGCCAGAAAAAAGAACGCGAATCCTAAGCCGCTCGCGAAGAAGACCAGCGCGAAAAGGTAATCGGTCTGAAGCTGGGCGTTAGCATAAGTAATGGCGTAACCGAGACCACCGACTCCCACCCTGCTGGAACCGGCAAACAATTCACCAACGATCGCTCCGATCACAGCGATTCCGCTGGAGATGCGGATTCCGACAAAAAGAGCCGGCATCGCGCTAGGTAACTGGAGTTTCCAGAGGAGCTGTAATCGGTAACGAAGCTCGGGAAGAAGTCCGCTGCCAAACGAATTGTGCATGAGGAAAAGGCTGACCAAGTTTTTATCCGTACTGATCAATCCTTGGGTGGTATTGGCGATGACTGGCGGCAGACAAATAATGAAAGTGATAACGCCCACTGCGAACGTTCCGGTCCCCACCCACATGAGAATTAGGGGAGCAATCGCTACAATCGGCACAGTCTGCAACAAGAGGGTATAAGGATAAAACATCCGCCGGATCCAATGCGACTGCGCAAAAACGATCGCCACGATAATGCCGACAACGATGCTAGCAAGCCAACCTCCCCCAGCTGCCATGGACGTAATCCCGAGAGATACCAGCAAAGAGGGAAAGCGTTGGATCACGGCTTGGGTCACCGAGATGGGTGAGGGTAGCAGATACGCTGGAAGCTGAAAAATAAAAATGATCAGTCTCCAAGACACCAATAGTCCGGCACAGACGCTGGCCGCGCTGATGATATCGATGATGCGTCTTTTCATGGTTCCTTGCCTTCCTTGCGCCGCTCCATCACACCACGCAGGTTCTTCGATACTTCGATCACCGCTTCTTCGAATTCGGCGCGTAAACGCAACTCGGCGTTGCGTGGAAACGAAAAATGAATCGGCAGGTCGTAAGTCACACGACCCGGCTGAGCGGCCAGAACGATGATCCGATCCGAAAGGAAAACGGCTTCTGCGACCGAGTGGGTTACGAATAGTCCGGTCCAGCGGCCCTCGGCTCTGAGCCGCAACAATTCTTCGTTTAACCGGTCGCGAGTCAATTCGTCGAGCGCCGCGAATGGCTCATCCATTAGTAAGACCTTGGGGCGAGTAGACAATGCTCTGGCGATTGACACCCGCATTTTCATCCCGCCTGAAAGCTGTCGGGGAAACTGATGGGCGACCTGAGAGAGACCGACTAAACTCAACATCTCGCCAGCGATCGCCGCGCGCTCGGCTTTTTTCACCCCATGTAATTCCGTACTGAGCTCGACATTCCGTTGCACGGTCCGCCACGGGAGAAGCGTGGCGTCCTGAAACATAAACGACATCATCTTCCGAGCTCGCACCGGTTCGACGCCGGCAACCCGGACACTCCCTGAGCTCAAACGGGTGAGGCCGGCAACCAGTTTAAGCAGAGTTGATTTTCCGCAGCCGGACGGTCCGATGATACTGACGAATTCCGATTCAGCGATGGACAGATTGATATCTTCCAGGACCGGACTGCCATTGCCGTAGCGCTTAGTAACCGCTCGCAATTCCACTTGACCCGAAGGCGTGGTAATCGGTTGCGGTTCTTGGATGTTTGGTAGCGGCAAGGTCATTAGTGGCGATAGCGCGCGTTATAGTCGCAATAGCTGATCAGCGGCTCTTTCGTGCTCGTGCTCGACAGTTCGGTATAGTTGGCCGTAGCTGCCGGCTCACGCATGATCTCAGCGGCAGCCAGAAATACACATCTGGGTGCGGACCGCGCGCTCGAATCGAGCACTAGGACGAGCAGGATTGGGATCCGGCCCAGCCACACTCTATGGTCTCTGTGCCTCTGTGGTGATAGTTGGACTTTCATTCGCTCACCGGTAACTCGAGCTTCGACGCGTGCCCGGTCTCATGAAGGATCGATTGGGTTGAACGCTTCCAATTCCATGGCGATGCTTTGGAAGGAGCGATTCTTACGCCAGGGTTTCGGTCGTACAAAGGGAAAGCGGAACTAGCGATCTCCAAACGAATACAATCGCCCTTATTGAACCGGCACGAAGTCGGTTCCAGCTCGAACCGCCACTCATGGATGTGGTCGGCCAGATACGCATCGCCGAAGAGCCAGTCCGATCGAGCGGCGCCGATACAGATAAATTCGCACTTCTGATCCGGACGCACTCGGACCAATTTACCCACGAAGTCGGTCGTATCGGCGGAACTGGTTGCGTGGAGCGTGACGATAGGAGAGCCAAGAACGCAAAAATCTTCTTCCACCGGGCTCGAGGTGTAGACCAGAACGTTATTGCCCTGCTCGATAGCGGCCTGATCAAAACTGCCGGCCGCTGCTGCCGGTCCGCCGGGCGCAAGCACCGGCGTCTCTGGGTCTTGAACGAACCAATCCCGTGGCTCAATTGAATCCGAGCTAGTCCGACTAAGTTTACCATCACCTTTCCTTGAATTAGCCGAACCGGCGCTCCGCAAGAAGTAAGCTTGGGTCTGGTTCCCGCCCCAAGCCTCAGATTCGGCCCATGCGTTCGCTCCTAACACAAAATGCCGGACAACCGGTTCTCCAGCGAAGTCGTTCGTGCCTTTCAGCCAATGGTTGAACCAGCGAAGCAAAAGTTTGTTGGTATCGAATTGAGCGGCTTCCCCTAGGCTCATATCTGCAACCCGATCTCCAAACGGGATATGGATCCAAGGTCCGGCCAGCAAATATTGATGAGGCGCACCGGCCGCGGTTAGAGCGCGAAAACCCGCGATACTGCCACGCAGAAAAAGGTCATACCACCCCGAGAGATGAAGGGCGGGTAGACGTACAGCCTTTGTCCGATCTGCGATATCGAGCTCTCTCCAATAATCATCCCGGGAACGGTGCTCAATCCAGTCGCGGACGTAGGAAGGCAAACCTTTGTGAGCCAGCACCGGTAACTCGCTGTAAGGCGTAAAATACGCCTGTTGTCTGGGCTGAAGCCAGGCTGCTTCTAACTCGGCGCTCACCGGTGTTAATTGGCGGCGCCTCGAATCCTCTCGCAACATCTGGATTCCCCATCCGATAGTGTCCGCTAACCGGAGTGCTCCCTGATGATAAAACCAGCCATCGTAAAGATCGTGAGCGGTCATCCAGGGAGCGATGGCCACTAAACCGGGCGGTTGTTCCGCCGCAGCTAACCATTGGGTCATGCCCTGGTAAGAAAAGCCGTACATGCCGATCTTACCGTTGCAGGCTGGATGTTTGACCAGCCAGCTTAGGGTGTCGAACCCGTCCGCTCCTTCGTTGCGGAACGGATAAAAATCTCCGTCGGAATCGCCGCGTCCGCGTACGTCCTGGATGACCACATGGTAGCCGGCCCGAGCGAACCAGATTGGGTGAGCGTAAACCACCGTTGAGGCAATCGCGCGCCCGTACGGTTGGCGCATCAATAGGGTGGGGAAGGGACCGGCGCCGGAGGGATAGTAGTGATCGGAAACTAGCTCGATCCCATCCCGCATGCTCGCGGTGACACCTCGTTCCAATCGCACCCCGTCTCCGCAATCGATGAGGTTCGATTTCGTGGTCATTTGGATTTCTCGTCGTCGGCCTCGCAAGCGAGGCGCGCTCCACTGTATTCAACCATAGCGGTTAACGCCTTAGCAACCGCCACTGCCATTTGCTCGAGCCAACGGGCGCCCTTTTCAGCGCTGGCTGGAGTGGGATCTCCCATCACGCCCGAGGGAGCAATATCGCGCGTCAGCCAGGCAAAATTGGCCGGTCCACCCTCCGGGGTTAGGACGTGAGGATCATTGACCTTGGCGATGTAGTTAACCGTATAACGATCCGGATGCACGAGTTCGGGCCAGGCGGCTAACAATAGAGAGGTTTCCAACTCGCCCGCGTGAAACCCGTAAGCTTTTTCTTGAGGATCCAGATCAAGCATGGCTCCACCTGAACCTGATAAATAGAAGGTACGCAGGCCGAACTCAGCTCGGAGATCACGCGTCATGACATCGACGCAGGAGATATTTCCACCATGCGTGTTGTAAAGGACCAGTTTTTGAAACCCGGCGCTGGCGATACTCGCACCGAGGTCATGAATCGTATCCATGAAGGTTCGGGCGGAGAGTGCCAAGGTGCCTGGGTAACCAATATGCTCGTTGCTTTTTCCGTAGCAGACCGGTGGCAACGCATAGACCGGCAATGTTTCCGGAAGCAGTTGCAGGGCATGCCCCAGGACAAAGTTGTTGATCAACGTATCGGTGGCTAGTGGCAGATGATGCCCGTGCTGTTCAATCGCCGCTGTGGGTAGCACCAATAAGGTTCTGTCCCGGGGCAACCGATCGACTTCTTGCCACGTCAAATAAGCAAAATTCCGAGAATCACGAATCCAGGTTTTCATCGTGCTAAAAGGGGTCGGCTCCGTGGAGCGCTGCCTCGCTTGCGAGGCCGATGCGGTCGGAACCTCGAGCGCGTTTCGCATGGCGGGAACCGCTCCATGGGTGGCTACCCCTTCGGCCTCGCAAGCGAGGCAGCGCGCTCCACGGAGCCGACCGCGTTCCACCAGTCGATTCATTTTTGAGCAGCCGTTGTGTCCTCGGGCGAAAACGTCGCTATTTTTCCAGGGTTCAAAAGTCCGCACGGATCATACCGGTATTTAGCCTGTAACTGGATATTGTCAGAACGAAAACGGCCGCCGCCTTCGACCTGGTTAACATGCGGGTTAGCCACACTCACGCCGATCTCGCGACAGTAATCGATCATATCATTCAAATAATCCTCATCTTTGAAGCGAACGATCGGAAGGCCCGCTGGGATAATTCGGTCGCGATCATTTTTGACGAACTCGATGTGAAATAGAAAATCGGTCCCGAATCGTTCCCGTAATAGACGGAATTGCTGGCGCGCGGAATCGGGGTTGAACCCGCACTGCAAATAAGTCAGATCAGGGGCCGTTTTTAACGCCCAAAGGGTTGTATGGTTCCAAGTGTAGTCGGTCAACAGAGGACCTTTGCGCGGTTCGGTGTGAGGCTGGGAAAAGGCGACTGTCCCGCCTGCTAGATCCGCTCTCCGGACAACATCCGGCAACGCGGGATCATCCACCAGAAAGAAGACTAGCGATTGCCGGGTTGGACAGAATCGCTGGATCGGGGTGAAATACGATGGAATCGGCCACTCAAAAACGGTGACCAACCGCTTGGACGTGGGAGCATCATTGGCGATCTTTTCCGCGAATGTGTAGGCGGTGTCGTAGGAAGCAAAAGCGACAACCAGCTGAGCCCAGTCGCGCTTGGGGCCGAGTGCTAAACGAACTTCGGTGATGATTCCGTTCGTCCCCCAGGAGTGCAGGATCTGGTGGACCTCCTCACCTTCAAAGCGGATAAACCGGGGCTCTTTCTCCATGGTCAAAAGCTCAATCCCTTGGACTGTCTGATTATCGCGCAGACCGCCATAGGTAATCGAGCCGATGCCTCCGGAACCGCCACCCAGAAAACCGCCGATTGATGCCTTGACATAGGTTGAAGGGTAACAACGCAGTTCCCAGCCTACTTTCCGCGCCTCGTTCTCGATTGCGATCAAGCGCGCGCCTGGTTCGCAAACAGCCACCCCGGATGGTTCGATGGTCAGGATACGGTCCATCGGCGCTAAATCGATTACAACGCCTCCGTCTAAGGGAACGGCCTGACCATAATTTCCAGTTCCCGATCCCCGGGTAGTGACCGGGATTCCTTTATCAAAACAATAACGGAGAACGTTTTGGATTTCTTCTCGCGAACGTGGTTGCACTACGGCTTCGGCTCGCTTGTCCTCGAGTAAAATTTTCAGGACCGGTGAATACCAGTAAAAATCTTTAGATAGTCTTTCGACCATCTGCGGGTCTACCAGCACTGCATCTTCACGCCCGAGAATAGCGGCCAGATCTGAAATGTGAGTTGACGTCATGTTCGGTTATTCCGCCAGTATTCAAATGTCTTGGTCATTACCGGAGCAGTGAACAGTTCGTAACAACGGTCCCGGGCCACCGGTCCAGTTACCACGCATTTCATATCGCTCTTGGCGACGACGTCGGTGGCTTTGATGTGGATTTGGTGACAGTGCCAGGAAGCATCTTCGATGGTGGCGCCAAACACGACGCGATCCAGGCGAGCCCACAAAATCGCTGCCATGCACATCGGGCAGGGTTCGCAGGTACTGAACAACGTATAGCCCTTAAGTATGGGGCGTTTGATGCGTTTCCCGGCGAGCCGGATCGCGCGCACTTCGGCGTGACAGGTAGCGTCATTTTCTTTGCGTGAATTGTTCACCGTCCGAATCAGCCTTTCCCCGGTTTCGGTGTTGAGGACCATGGCGCCGAAGGGAACTGGTGAATCCGTCAGGAAGGTGCGCTCTGTGAATCGCGCCAAATCCGCGATATAGTTTTCGTCCGTTGTCGTGGATGCGAAGCTAACGTCTTTCGCCATTGGTGCCGCGAGTTTAAGCAGTTTCTGTTCCTCAACCGCAGGATGAACGAAAAGAAAGCCACGCTCCAAGGTTTGACAATCATTCGTGTCAATTCGTGTCAATTCGCGGTCCCTTTTCGGTTAGCGGCTTGACGGTTAGAAACGCCTGCGGGACCATTGGCGGGCGTCGTCTCGGGGGTGCCACTATGATTCAATTATCGATCGTCGACATCCGGCAAAAGGTCTTAGACCGAGAGGTCACCGCGCGTGAGCTTGCCAGCATCGCTTTTGAACAGGCAAATACGAGTCCGGCCAGGAATACTTACCTCTCCATCGAAGAATCGGATATCGAGCGACAACTCTCCGCACGCAATCCGGACGGTGAAGGAGCGCAATTGCTCCGCGGAATTCCAATCTCGGTCAAGGATTGTTTCGATGTATGCGGGTACCGGACCAGTGTTGGATCTAAATATTATTTCGATGTCACCGACGAAAAACAGGAGGACTCCGCGCTGGTGCAACGGCTTAGGGCAGTGGGTGCTACCATCACGGGTAAAACGCACCTGCAGCAACTGGCCTACGGACTTACGGGCGAGAGCCAGGACTTTGGTAATTGTCTGCAGTTCAATCGCCCAAAGCTGCTGACCGGCGGGTCTAGTAGCGGTGCAGCCGCCAGTGTTTTGGAAGGGTCGGCTATGGCCGCGATCGGGACCGATACCGGTGGATCGATACGATTTCCATCTAGCCTCTGCTCGTTGTTCGGTTATCGCGCGTCGCTCGGGGTCGGTTCCTGGCTGGGAGGCTATCACCTCGCAGAGTCGTTCGATACTATCGGGTTTCTGTTTCGGCACTTGAAAGACCTTCAATTGCTCGGTAAGGCGATACTCGAAATCCCTACCGAACCTGATCCGGGAGGAATAATCCGGGTCGGTTTAGTAGATCCCACCTTTTATGCCGATGCTGAGCCCGAGATCATCGCCGGGCTACACAAGTGGAGACAGCATTTTCCCAACTGTGAGTTTGAGACCTTCGATGGGAGTGCTTTCGGTGAATCCCTCGATATCTTCCGGCCGATCCAAGCCCATGAAGCAGCGGGCTATCATGCCGGTCATTTTGACGAGTTCGAAAAACCCATCGCAGAGCGATTACGTTGGGGCAGTTCTTTACCGGAGGACGAAATAAAAGAACTGCGCCAGCGCCGGGTGGCTTTCAATCAACAAGTTAACGCTCTTTTTGATCAATTTGATTTTCTTTTGCTGCCGGCCGCGCCGATTTCATCGTTGGAAAACGGACCTGACCATAGCGCCATGCGCGATAAGGTGCTGCGCTACACCACTCCCGGAAGCGTAGCTGGTCTGCCCTGTCTGGCGCTTCCCAACGAAAAGGGTGGATGTCAGTTACTAGGACACGCCGGCGGAGACGCCAAGCTACTCGGTTTCGCTACCCGATTAACGCCGTGAACGCCGGGAACGCCGGGAGCGGACGCAGTGCACTCGCCATCCAGTCGCAGCAATAGTTCAGTCTGTTCCGTTTGATCCAACCCATATGCACGTGACTCGCCTACGCTGATTTACCCATTCGGCGTTCCCGGCGCTCCCGGCGTTAATTCCGGGGAACGTTAACTGCTGCACCGGTGGGAACATGATCCTTCGTTCCCTCATTCTTGCCGGTACAAGCGCGGCTATGGTCCTTCTTACCGGCTGCGGCAAATCTCCCACTTCCACTCAGACCCAACTTATCCCGGTCAGCCTGCAGACTGATTGGTATCCGCAAGCCGAACATGGCGGATTCTATAATGCGCTGGTGAAGGGTTATTATAAAGAGGCCGGACTTGATGTCACCATTTTGCCAGGCGGCCCTAATATCACCCCAACGAAGTTGTTGGTGACCGGTGGCGCAAACTTCGCCATGGATTCAGGCGATCATGTCCTCGTCAGCGACGCGGAAGGGCTAGGTCTCGTTGCCGTTGGTGCGACCATGCAACAGGATCCACAAGCGGTCATGTTACACGCCGAAGATCCCGCTGCTCGATTTGAGGACCTGGAAGGAAGGACGATCGCTGCTGTGCCCGGCGCAATCTGGTTCCAATATTTGATACACAAGTTTGGCTTTAAGAATACAAAAGAGATCCCGGCGACCTTTACCGTGGCGAACTTTCTCCACGATCCACAATACATTCAGCAGATATTCGTGACTTCGGAACCGTTCTACATTCAGAAGGAAGGCCAGAAAATCAAGATCTTGCTGATCAAAGATACCGGTTACGCACCGTACCGGGTCTTTTGTTGTACCCGTGACTATCTGGAAAAGAATCGGGACGTGGTCCAGAAATTCGTGGCTGCCTCCATACGCGGTTGGAAAGACTATATTCAGGATCCGGCTGCCGCGGATGCCGAGATCGCTAAGCGTAACCCCGAGATGAACAAGGACCAGATGGAATTCAGCTGGAAAGCTCTCAAAGACGGCGGCTTTGTCTATGGGCCCGATCCTTCCGGAGCTACGACCGGCAAATTCGAAGCCCAACGCTGGACCGATATCTACAAGATCCTGCGCGAACTGAATGTCATCACCAAAGACATCGACCCAACGCAGGCATACACGTTGGATTTCACGAAGAACCCGTAACCGCGAATTGACGCGAATGAAGGCGGTGACCTGCGGCGGGCTCCCGCACCGTGGAGCGCTGCCTCGCTTGCGAGGCCGAAAGGGGTAGCCGCGCCACCCATCCTCTTTGCTCACCACGACCTGGTATAAGCGACGCGCGCCTCAGGGTCTCCCACCGGTCGGCCTCGCAAGCGAGGCAGCGCTCCACGGTGCGGGAGCCCGCCGCAGGTCACCGCCTTCATT
>JAFAIO010000037.1 GCA_019236675.1 Verrucomicrobiota bacterium | reverse complement strand
ACCCCGCTCTCGATATGAATTGTCAGGTTCTTCAGATCGAGCTCGAGAACACGGTCCATTTGAGCGAGGCAAAGAACGATACAACCCTCAACCGGGACACTACCGCCGCTTAGCCCTGTCCCGGAGCCGCGTGCCACCACTGGAATCTTGTTCTGGGCCGCATACAGGACAACTTGGACCACTTCGGCAGTCGTTTTTGGGAGGACGACACAGCCTGCCTGTGCGTACAGCACTGGGGTACCGTCAAATCCGTAGGTGGCCAGATGTTCGGGTTCCCAAAGCACCCGCTCAGATCCAAGTAAATTGCTAAGCTCTGCGGCAACCTTCTGCATATTAGTAGCGGACCGAACTTATCATGGAACTCTAGAGCACTTACACGCAAACATAAGGTCCACGTAAAGCAGATTTATTTGCCACAGAGCAGACTTCGCCCCATCTCCCCCTTTAGCTACGTCGGCCAAGCACACAGACAACACAAAGGTCGAACGTTTTTTTAGTGCTGGTCAATCAAGGTGTTATCGGCATCGAGTATTGGACCGGGATAAACGCTGATCCAGGAATTATGCGGCGAAAACTCGAAGAGCCTTATCAAGAAGAGTAATCCGGCAACAAAACACTTCAGATTCCTACCTCTGTGACCTCTGTGCCTCTGTGGTGAATCTCTCTGCTCTTATCCCTCGCGGACCGGAACCCATCGGCCAATAAATGGGCAGAATCTGACAAAGCTGGTTTAGCTCTTAACCGATCATCGATGAGAAATGATTGGTGAGAAGAACTGAAACATGACGAGTCGAGAGCGGGTTCTTTGCTTGCTGAGCGGTGGCCAGCCCGATCACCTGCCGCTGATGCCCATTACGATGATGTTCGCGGCAGACCAGCTAGGTGTTAAATACAGCGACTACGCTCGCAAACACGAAGTTTTGGTCGAAGGACAAATCAAAACAGCGGAAACGTTCGGGTTCGATCACGTCTCCGGCATCTCTGACCCAGCACGCGAGGCAGCCGATTTCGGGGCCCATCTGCAATGGTACGAGGATCAGCCCCCTGCCCTGATAGAGGAAGACGCACTTTTGGCCGACAAGGGCAGGCTCGCAATATTGAAGCCGATTGATCCGTTAGGTGGAGGCCGGATGCACGATCGTATCCGCGCGATCGAATTGCTGAAGCGACGGGTTGGCGACGAAAAGTTCGTGGAAGGTTGGGTAGAAGGCCCTTGCGCAGAAGCGGCCGATCTACGGGGCATAAACCGGCTGATGCTCGATTTCTACGACGATCCAGTCTTCGTCGAAGAGCTCTTTGCGTTTGTGGTCGAAAACGCGATTGCCTGCGCACGTGCCCAGATAGCAGCCGGTGCAGACATAGTTGGCGTCGGAGATGCCGCCGCGTCTCTAGTAGGGCCGCGCATATACGAAAAGTTTGTCTGGCCGTACGAGAAGAAACTCGTGGATGCCATTCACACGGCTGGCGGCAGGGTCCGTCTTCATATCTGCGGCAACACGCGACGAATCCTTGCTGGTATGGGCAAACTGGGCTGCGAGCTTGTGGATCTAGACTATCCCGTGAACTTGCGGCAGGCGCGAGAGATCATGGGGTCTCACCAGCTCTTGGCCGGTAATATCGCGCCTGTCGGTTGCCTCCGGAACGGAACCCCAGAATCGGTAACGGAAGCGGTCGCCAAATGTCATGACGAAGCCGGCGAACGCTATCTGGTCGCTGCGGGTTGCGAAGTAGTGCGAGACACCCCGCGCGAGAATCTTGAGGCTCTGTGCGAATATGCAAAATCACACCGCTCTTTATAAGTGGATAAGTGAGGTATGAGCACTGGTCCCTACAACCAGGCCCGGCAAGCCGTTCGCGATGCGTTAGCTCACAGAAAACCGTCGCATGTCCCGATCGATTTCGGCTCGACCGCTGTAACCGGGATTCACGTGAGTGTCGTAGCTGCCCTGCGTGAATACTACGGACTGGAGATACGGCCGGTTAAAATCTGCGAACCGTACCAGATGCTCGGCCTGATTGAGGATGACCTTGCCAAGGCAATCAATATCGATACCAAGGCTGTATTTACCCCAAAGACGATCTTCGGGTTCCCATTAGAAAATTGGAAACCGTGGCAAATGCCCGATGGGCTCGAAGTGCTGGTGCCCGGTGATTTTAATACCACGGTAGACAGTAACGGTGATTTCCTGATCTATCCACAGGGCGATACTTCTGTCCCAGCCAGTGGTCGCATGCCAAAGGGCGGTTATTTCTTCGATGCGATTGTGCGCCAACCACCGATCAATGAAGAGCAGTTAAATTGGGAAGACAATACAGAAGAGTTCCAACCAATCAGTAACCAAGACCTGCTTGCGATGAGGGTCGCTGTGGACCAGGCGTCAACGACAGGGCGCGCTCTCGTCCTTAGTCTGCCGAATATGTACCTTGGCGATATCGCTTTGGTACCCGCTCCATTTTTGAAACATCCGAAAGGGATCCGCGATATCGCCGAGTGGTATATGTCACTGCGCGCGCGGCCCGATTATATTCACAAGATCTTTGAACGGGAAACAGCAGTTGCCCTAACGAATTTAGAAAAGATTCACGCCGCCATAGGTAACAATGTGGAAGCTGTCTTCACATGCGGCACTGATTTTGGAACCCAGACCTCCTCGTTCTGTTCCGTCCAGACCTTTCGCACTTTGTGGCTCCCCTATTACAAAGCGATGAATGACTGGATCCACCAGCACACCACTTGGCGAGTGCTCAAGCACAGCTGTGGTGCCGTAGAAAAATTCATCGATTCGTTCATAGAGGCTGGCTTCGATATTCTGAATCCGGTGCAGTGTTCGGCCACCGGAATGGATCCCAAACTTTTGAAGGCCAAGTACGGTGACCGGATCACATTTTGGGGTGGCGGCGTCGACACACAAAAGACTCTCCCGTTCGGTACGCCCCAGGAAGTGCACGATCAGGTATTGCACCGATGCGAGATCTTTTCTCGCCAGGGAGGATTCGTCTTCACCACCATTCACAACGTGCAGGCTCGCACACCGCTCAAAAATTTTGTGGCGCTACTTGACGCCGTCCGAGAATTCAACGGAGCAACTAATGGCAGACCTGAACCAACTCTATGACGCTATCCTGAATGGTGACCACAAGACAGCGGTGACCGTAACCAGGCAAGCGCTGACTGAAGGTACCGCTCCTATCGAGCTCATTACTAACTATATGAGCCCGGCAATGGACGAGGTTGGCCGGCGTTTCGAGTGCGAAGAGTATTTCGTACCCGAACTCTTGTTAAGTGGTCGGGCGATGAAGGCAGCTCTAGCACTGCTGCAGCCATTGCTTGCCGCCAGCGGTGCCGAGCCTGCCGGCCGGATCGTGATTGGTACCGTGAAAGGTGATCTCCACGATATTGGTAAGAATCTGGTGGCTTCGATGCTAGAAGGCGGTGGTTTCGAGGTGCACGATCTCGGGGCAGATGTTGCACCCGAAAAGTTCGTCGGTGCTGTTCGAGAGCATAAGCCTGATCTCGTCTGCCTCTCAGCGCTGCTGACAGTCACCATGCCAGGGATGCGGGATGTTGTGGAAGCGTTGAAGATGGCCGGCCTGCGCGATCAAGTGCGAGTGATGGTCGGCGGTGCGCCAGTCACCGCTGAATTTGCGAATGAAATCGGAGCGGATGGTTATGCAGAAAATGCCGGAGTTGCCGTCACCGTTGCACGCCGGTTAACTCGCAAGAACCACGCCATGGACGAAGCGAAGGGCTGATTGTGGGCGGCCTGACCATCGGCGATCCTGCCTTGTTAGTATTTGGCGTCGCTCCTAATCCTGTGAAGTGCGGGTTCGAGCTCACAGTCGGAGGAGGTCAAGTCTACCCGGAAGTTAATTTTACGTTGCCGCCTCTCAAGATCAGCGATGAAACATGGCCGGCAGTATTGACCCATTATAGGACCATTGCCTCTGACGTGTTGCGGCGCGCTTTATCGCTTCAGGTGCCGGGAATCGTCCTCGAGTTCGAACTGCTTCCGGCCATGACGGAAAGACCGGAATGGGGCGCAGAAATTACTTCCATACTCCGCCAACAGATGGAAACTGCCTGGCAAAAGTCTGGGCTCAATTCTGCGCTCCGGGTTACTCCGACGGATATTCGGGAGAAGGGTAAACCGCCGGGGCTGCGTAACAGCGATCTGTTCCATCAATTGTTGCAATCTTTCCAGCTCAATGCTGCGGCCGGCGCTCACATCCTTTCCATTGAATCGATTGGTGGCAAAGAGCTCCACGATCAGGCGCTCATGTATGGAGATGTCAGGGGCATCGTTTTCGCGTTGGGTGTGCTTGCGCCAAGAGACATGGCCTGGCTTTGGGATCAGATCACAGCAGTTTGCCAGAGCCATCAATCTCTCGTGCCGGGAGGCGACAGCGCCTGTGCATTTGCCAATACGGCTATGCAACTAGCGCATAAGCATATGCTTCCGGAGGTTCTTGCAGCTGTCGTTCGGGCAATGGGCGCTGCACGCAGCCTGGTTGCTTTCGAACATGGTGCGGTCGGACCGTCCAAGGATTGTGCTTACGAAGGCCCAGTTCTTAAAGCGATTACGGGTTGTCCTATCTCGATGGAAGGCAAATCTGCTGCCTGCGCCCATTTTAGTCCTGTGGGCAATATCGCGGCGGCGATGTGCGACCTCTGGAGTAATGAGTCAGTCCAAAACGTTCGATTACTGGCCGGCAATGCTCCCGAGGTATTTACCGAACTGCTGGTTTACGATTGCCGGCTAATGAACGAGGCGACAAAGCATGGTGGGGCGACAACGTTGCGCAACTGGATGGTGACCTCGGACGAATGGCTTAGTCCGCAAGCATTGATTTTATCGCCGGATGCCACGATCGAGATTGCGAAGGCGATTGCCGGTGCTGCCGGCGATTATTCCCGAACGGTTGCTGCCGGCCGCGCCGCTTTGAAAATTCTTCGTGCCGGTCTGTCGAACGAAAGGCTTCAGTTAAACAAAAAGGAACGTCAGTGGCTTGACCGGATCGAGCGCGAATTTGACGCATTGCCCCAAGACGAAAGGACTCTCCTGGATGAGATGCAGGAGACCTACGGCGGTTTATTCGACGCGAAAAGTTATGGCTTATCCGGGTGAACGTTTGGCGTTCGGCGTTCGGCGTTCGGCGCTGGGCGCTGGACGCTGGGCGCTGAAAATAAATTACCTTTTGGGAACTAACCGAATACCTACTCTTACCAATAATTACGTGCCCGACATAGGCGATGCAGCGTTACAAACGCCAAATGCCGAACGCTAAAAGCTCATGCGGTTAAAGTTGATTTGCTGTGAGGTTCTGTTCAGGGAGATGTGC
The DNA here is from genome assembly GCA_019236675.1 of Verrucomicrobiota bacterium. Classification (GTDB taxonomy): domain Bacteria; phylum Verrucomicrobiota; class Verrucomicrobiia; order Chthoniobacterales; family JAFAMB01; genus JAFAVN01. The sequence goes on along the minus strand of JAFAIO010000037.1, from coordinate 3,344 downwards.
GCCTGTATTGCCCGCTCTCCTCACATAATCGATGTCGAGTTCCTTACAAAGGGACTTCACGACCTGGGTTGTGTGACCATGCGCAACCGGATTCAAGAACAGATCGACAAGGTCGATCCGGCCCAATATGACGCTATTCTGCTCGGGTACGCGCTTTGCGGGAATGGGACAGCGGAGATTACCGCGCGCCAAATTCCGATCATACTGTTCCGCGCGCACGATTGTATCGGGGTTTTCATGGGCGGCTCAGATTTATATCTCCGTTATGTGAGCGATCACCCGGGAGTCTACTTCCGATCCCCGGGATGGCTTGAGCGCGGGCAGAACCTTGATCAGCTCGCGCTTGAGCAAACCAGGCGGCAGGCTGGAGTTGGCTATACACGCGAGGAGTTGATCGAGAAATACGGTAAGGACAACGGCACCTATCTCTGGGAGCAGTTCACGAACTACACCAAGGTGTATCGGCAACTAACTTATATCCGCACTGGTGTAGAGTCTGACAATCGTTTTGAACAGCAAGCGAGCCAGGAGGCGGCAAGCCGGGGGTGGACTTTCGATGCCGTAAACGGTTCGCTACACATTTTTGAGCGACTGGTCAACGGTGCGTGGGATGGCCCGGAGTTTCTGGTCGTCCCCCCGGGCAAGACAGTTAAGCCTCGGTACGACGGAGCCATTATGGAGGCGGTTTGAGCGAAAAGGCGACAATCCGGCTGTTGCCCCTCGGAGCGCAGTTTACCGTTCCACAAGATTCGGCGCTGCGTGAGTCGTTGGGGTCATTCGGAATAGAATTCCCTTGCGGCGGAGAAGGGTGGTGTGGTTCGTGTAAAGTCCGGGTTCTGGAAGGGGTATTGCCGGTCACACCCGAAGATCGGTCTACGCTCACTGAGGAAGAGATCGGTGCCGGCTGGCGATTGGCCTGCCGGGCACACGCGACCGGACCCCTGACATTCCAGGCAGCTCAGTGGCAAACTCCTATCCTCGCTGACTTCCAGCCGATGCATCCCTCTGCCCAGCTTGGTTTAGGGATTGCGATCGATGTGGGCACAACCACGATCGTTGCTCAGCTACTCGATCTGCGGAGCGGCGAAGTGATCGGATTACGATCAGCATTGAATCCGCAGTCAGCATATGGCGCGGACATTATGAGCCGGGTGGCATTTGCCCTGCATGACAGCCGGCTCACGACAATCATTCGTCAATTCATCGGAACGATGGTGGCCGACTTAGCGACCGGCCGCGTATCTGAACTCCGCGACGTTGTGCTGGTGGGCAACACCGTAATGCATCACTTGTTTGCAGGGCTCAATGTCGAACCGCTTTCGCATGTGCCTTTTCACCCAAGCGATTTGAGCGAGCAGATTTTTGCCCCCTCTGATCTTGAGTGGCCGCTTTTGCCTTCAACGCGAGTGCGATTTCTTCGCTGCCTGGGAAGTTTTGTTGGTTCGGACATCCTGGCCGGCATCTTGGCTACCGGGATTGCGGAGACTAAGCACCTGACCGCGCTGATCGATCTTGGGACTAACGGTGAGATTGTGTTGGGTAATCGCCGGCGCATCCTGTGTGCGTCAACCGCCGCCGGTCCCGCTTTTGAAGGCGCCTGCATTCGCATGGGGATGCGCGCGGCCACCGGAGCGATTTCGCAGGTGTTCGTTCGCAATCGGGCGCTTGAATGCCACGTAATTGGCGATACAGAGCCCCGCGGAATTTGTGGAAGCGGGTTAGTCGACGCGGTCTCCGCCGGACTAGAGCTCGGCGCTATACTAAGCAACGGCCGGCTTCAAAATGGGGACAACCGGGAATATCTCCTGAGGCCACCGGTCGCCATTACCCAAGCCGATATTCGCGAACTCCAGTTGGCGAAAGCAGCGCTCGCAGCCGGATTGCGAATCCTGGTTAACCTAACTGGAGCGACTGTCGGTGAGGTGGAACACGTGTATCTCGCTGGAGCGTTTGGTAACTACGTTCGAATTGCGAGTGCCTGCCGGATCGGGTTGCTGGAAATCCCAGGCGCAAAAATTATACCAGCAGGTAATACTGCGCTTCGTGGAGCTAAGATGGCTCTCTTAGCGCCTGGGATCGACAGCCAGGTATCCGTTACACATGTGAGCCTTGAGTCGTACCCATCGTTTCAAGATACCTTTGTCGATTGTCTTACTTTTCCTTACACTTAAATGGCACAAAATGATCTTCTGACCGAACTAGCGACCAGGCCGCTTTGCTGCGATGGAGCCATGGGAACTCAGCTCCTCGCCCGGGGTCTCAAGGGAGGTAAATGCGGTATGTTATGGAATGTGGATCGGACTTCCGATGTGCGTGAGATCCATGAGGCGTACCGCTCCGCTGGAGCTGACTTAGTCACCACAAACTCTTTCGGTGGTTCAAGGTTTACACTGGATCGACACGGTCTTGCTGATCGGGCAGACGAATTGAACCGTGCCGCAGCCGAGATCGCGCGCGTCCCGGCGGGCGAAACCGGCTGGGTGCTCGGCGATGTCGGACCGTTCGGAGATTTCCTCCAACCGCTGGGCGAGACGACACCCGACCAATTAAGAGATATTTTTCGGCAGCAAATCGAGGCGCTGCTCGCCGGAGGCGCGGATGCCATACTTCTCGAAACCATGAGCGACCCTGCTGAGGCCGTAATCGGAATCGAGGCTGCAAAAGCCTGTGAAACAAGTGTACCCGCGATCGTCACCTACGCTTTCCAAAAGACTGCTTCAGGCAGTTTCCGCACGATGATGGGCACCACCGTCGACGAGGCTATTCAGCGAGCCGCCGATTCCGGTGCACAGATAATTGGGGCGAATTGCGGTACCCGGCTCAATCTCAATGATTATGTCGAACTGGCAAAACAGATCGTTGCCGTCGCGGGCCATGCGTACGTGATGATCCAGCCCAATGCCGGGCGACCGCACACGGAAGACGGGCGCACCGTCTATGACGCCACGCCCGAACAGATGGCGATGACCACATCACAGCTGCTTTCCTCCGGCGTACGCATCGTCGGAGGCTGCTGCGGGACCACAGCTGAACATCTTGTAGCCATCAGCCGAGCTCTCAAAAGCTTATAAGGCTGCGTCCGATAGTCTCTGCAAACACAATAATTGCATGCGATCCTGTAAAGCCCGGACGGCAGGTGTCAAAACCCGCAAGCCGAACGATTCGCGGCGTACCTAATCTGGGACTTTCACCAGAGGGCCGAAAATCACAATACGGAAAGATCACAAAGGCCACAAAGACAGAAGAAATACCGGTCCTACAGATTCAAAGGAGGACGATTACTTCCACGCACTTGCGCATCTTCTGTCCAACTCTGACGAACTCGGCCCTCAAGAAACGTATGA
>JAFAIO010000350.1 GCA_019236675.1 Verrucomicrobiota bacterium | reverse complement strand
CCTTTTGTTGCGGGTCTCTCTTATTTTGTAAGTGCTGACTTCATTGTCACCCTTGGCGTCGGTGTCGACTTCAATTCTCACATACCGGTTATCCCGGCAGTCGGTGTCCATTGGAGGCTATCAGATCGCTGGACTATCGACGGTATTGCCCCGCGCCCGCAGCTGCAATACCACCTCTCAGACAAAATCACTCTTTTTACCGGAGCTGACATTCGGGAAACCACTTTTCGGGTGAACGACGATTTCGGTACTGTCCGCGGTACTCCGGTGCTTAACAGCGCCATCCTCGATTATTGGGAGATTCGGGGTGGGGGCGGTTTGACCTGGTCTGTAAACAAAACCTTAAAGCTGGACATGGAAGCCGGCTTCGTTCCTTATCGCCGATTTGATTACTACCGGGCAGACGTCAAGGCGGTATCCTCTGACTGGTTTCCCTACGTTCGAGTTGGACTATCCGCTAAATTTTGACTCTACCCGGATGTTGAGGGTATTGGGGTTTAGAACAATGTCCTGGACCGCAACAAATTAGAGATGAAGGAACCGATGCATCGACTGTTATCACCTAGGCCGTTTTGGCTCTCGGTGTCGTCCTTCCAGGCGTTGACGGCGTTCTCGAGCCATGCCTAAGCCTCTCATTGTACTTAACGATCTCGCGAAAAAGTTTGGCCACAAGGCTGCTGTCGACAAGATCTCGATGTCTATCGGTCAAGGTGAAGTCTTCGGATTTCTCGGGGCGAATGGCGCAGGTAAGACGACTACGATCCGGATGTTGTGCGGCCTGACTAAGCCGACTGCCGGCAGCGCCTCTATCGATGGGCTGGATGTCTGGAGGGATCGATTTCGGATCCGCTCAAAGTTTGGCTATGTCTCACAGAGGTTTAGCCTCTACGCCGACCTGACAGTACGCGAGAATCTTCGCTTCTTTGCCGGGGCCTATCGGCAAGATCACATCAACGACCGGGTCGATCGAATGGTCAAAGAGATGGACCTCGAGCCGTATCGTGATTCGCGTGCAGGTAAGCTTTCGGGCGGATACAAGCAGCTATTATCGATGGCTTGCGCTTTGATTCATGAACCTGCCTTGCTCTTTCTCGATGAACCAACCGCCGGCCTCGATCCGGTGCATCGCCAACAGATCTGGGACTTCCTTTATCAAGTGACCCAATCTGGAACCACCATCTTCGTAACCACCCATTATATGGATGAGGCAGAACGGTGTACGGACGTGGGGTTCGTCCAACATGGACGGCTGGTAGCCAAAGGATCTCCGCGCCAGCTTAAGCAAGCGCTCGGGGGCGACCTTCTCGAGGTCCATGTGGAACCACCCATGCCGGCAGTGTTGGAACTAAGAAAACTCCCGGGTATCAGCGGAGTGGATCTACGCAGCGGCAGGTTGCGAATACACGCCGCCGATCCCCAAGGTCTGGTGGACCAATGGCAGCAGTATTGGCCGTTTCCGGGACTTAAGTTCCTCGGTTATTCGTGGGTAGAACCCGACATGGAAGATGTGTTTAATGCGTACGCCCAAGGTCGTCATTCGCAGAATCAGGTTCAGGCAGCTTTGAAATGAATTTGTTTGATTCCCTGAAAGCGATTCTGACGATTGCTTATAAAGAATTTGTCCATGTCTGGAGAGATCGGCGAGTCCTGCTCTTGATTCTCGTTTTGCCGCCGTTCTTCACCCTGGTGTTCGGACATGCGTTCGAAGGCACCGCCGTTCGTGACCTCTCAACGATGTTCCTGGACGCGGACAAGAGCGGCGAAAGTCAGAAATTCGCCGATTTTCTCCATGGTCAGAACGTCCTCGACGCTTTGGTGGAGGGAAGTGACAACCCGGACAAAGTGCGAAAGGACATCAATGATCTGTTACAGAACCTCAAGGATACCTTTGCCTGGAAAAAGTTCGTCGGAGACCCGAAGGGTCAGATTGACCTGATTCAAAACGGCGCGGATGCGGCCATTGTGATCCCGGAAGGATGGGGAAAGTCGCTCCAAAACGGGAAGCCGATTGAGATGCGGGCCGTACTTGACGGATCAGATACGAACACCGCCCCTGCGATCCAGGCATTGCTTCAGCAGGCCTTGGGGATATTCCAGCTGAATGAGCGATATGAGCTTATTAAGAACCTACCGGAGCAGGTCGTTGACCTAGGTGAGCAGCTTTCCCCGCAGACTCAGCACGAATTCAGTTCTTCGCTGACACCCTGGGAGTTTGACACGCAAATTCTGTATAATCCCAAGCTGCTGTTTGTGGACTATGTCGTGCCGGGCATGGTCGGTCTCATTTTACAGCTGGTCACCGTCACTCTGATCGCGAGCACTATCACCCGCGAGAGAGAGGTGGGCACATTGTCGCAACTCTTAGTTACCCCTTTGCGCCAGTCGGAGATCGTGGTTGGCAAGGTGCTGCCGTACCTATTCATCTCCATGTTTCTTATCGCCGGGACGATCGCGATCGGTCACGTCCACTTCGGGATCAAGATCCATCAGCCAATCCTGCTATCGGTGGTTTGTTTCTTGTTTCTGCTCTGTTCGCTAGGCCTCGGTCTTTTGATCTCGGCGTTTTCCAAGACCCAGACGCAGGCGATCCAATTTTCGATTTTTCTCTTGTTGCCGATCATTCTTTTGTCCGGGGCATTCGCTCCGCTCAGCCAGCTGCCCGGGAGCATTAGAATTTTTTCGGAGCTCTTTCCGTTAACTCATTTCTGTCGCGCGTTTCGCAGTGTGAACATGTACGGCGCCGATTTTGGGTTTATTGCCGCAGACCTGATCGCGCTGGCCGTCGGCGCAGTGATCACTTGTATCGGTGCTGCCTATTTGCTGCGAACAGCGGATGACTAGGGGTCGCTACCCGTGGAGCGCTGCCTCGCTTGCGAGGCCGACCTTGAGCATAAAGCGAAAGCTTCGTCCTGCAGGACTTCGGCGAGCTCAGTCGAGTCGCTACTATCACTTAGTCCCTCCGGGACAAAATCCCTTCCTGAGAACTGTCCGCAAAACCGACTCCACGCCAGAGTGATGGAGTGTTGGAGCACCAAAATTGCAGGGCCATCGTCTTTCGACAGCCCTGCAATCGTTTTCCCTGATTTCTCTCGCTCCGGATCCGCGCTCACCGCTACCGGAGGTCTAACCTTAATCAATCGGTGGAATCGAGGTCGGAATCACTCCGTCCTGGAATAGATCAGACAGATCGAAGGTTCCATCCGGGGAGGGATTGGCCGCATCATTCAAGAAACCGGTCGGTGTGCTGGCAGTTAGCTGAAAGATCTTTTGCAGCGTATTCAGATCGGACGAGTGGGTGTAGTCCTTACTGCTAGCGAAGGCGTTTCCTTTGGCTAAGGGCGAAATAATAATTTCCCCAAGGGTATGGCTTAAGTCGTCACCTGACTCGGTTTCATCCCACCAAATGACAATTACACCGCCGTCTTGATATGCCTTCGACTTCATGATCTCAGGAATAACGATGGAAAGGAAGTTATCGCCTTCCGCGATCGACGCGGCATCGCCGGTATAGGTAATTCCGTGATAGGTAAACGAGGGCAACGGGGTGTGCATGTCGTTATACTGATCAGGCGTAATCAGATTGTATTTGCCTACCTGATTCGTTTTCAGGTCATTAGCCAATTGCTGCAGCGGTTGGTAATGTTTAGCCTGCCTATTTTTGCTCGTCGGGTCATTGCCTCCGTTGCTAGCTACAAAGAATAAAGTGCCATCGTGTTTACAGGCAAAATTGTACTGGTTGCTCTGATTATAAGTGTTCGTATAGCTCGAGGCGGTCCCACTGAAGCTAGTGAGTGGCACCGTGAGGGCGTTCTTCTTAACCGGCGTGTTGGTGGGACTTCCACCTAGGTTATCGTTGCCGCCATCTGTATTTTTCAGGTTGGTATCTTCCTGATAAGTCTTCCAGAGAACACCGTGTTCTTCCAATAGCCCGGTTAGATTCTGACCACTCACTTCTGTGTTGGCCGCCAGGTAAGCTTGGATCGCGGGCACGCTCGGATCGCTGGCTGCGTAAGGGTCGTTATCGTTAAAAATCCCCAGGTTGCTCCCGTTTTCTTGCCAGATGTAGTTCGGTTCTGACGGATGGATGTGAGGATTGTTGCCGCTCTGTGTAGCCAACACATTGTGATAGGCCGTGCAATACGACACCTCTTTGGCATTCGGGTTACCCGGCGTCACCAGGCTGTTGATGTAAGGAGCGGCCGGATTTTGAAAGATTTGTTGCGGACTGGTGTCGGAGGCCGGCTGGGTCCAGTTATGGTTTTCCATATCGATATAGAAAACCGTTTTGATCGCGTTCTTTTTAGTAGGAGCTAGGTCCTGATCTGCTGCTAACGCAGTTCCGGCTAGCAGGAGGGATGTAGCCAAGCAGGTGCTGGCGGCGATGACGATGCTGCGTGCGGTGGCGACCGCGCGGGACTGAGTTGTAAACATGGCTTTGATGTCTTTGAGGGTTATAGATGGAGGCATCTTGCCCGAGTGCGAAAACTAGAACCCTACAGAACCACGCCGTCACGTTACGTTTTAGTCACAGGCCGTAACCGTTCCAAGAACGACGCTTGCGCATCCAGTCGTGGGCCCTCGGCCGGAACCCGGACGTAGGTCGCCTCGGCCAGTAATTCCCGCGCCTTCGCATTATCGTTCCAGTAGGTATCGAAAATGTTTTGTACCTGGTTTCGCAACGAGGGGTCTTCGACCGGGCAGCTGATCTCGACTCGCCGCAGGAAATTCCGCGCCGTCCAATCCGCGCTTGCCAGGTAGATTTCGGGGTTACCCGCATTTTCGAATCGGTAAACCCGGCTGTGCTCCAAGAATCGGCCGACAATACTACGGACGCTGATGTTTTCGCTGACGCCCGGTATACCGGGACGCAAACAGCAAACTCCTCGTACCAGAAGGCGGATCTTCACTCCTGCTTGCGAAGCCGAGTACAATGCCTTGATAACATCTTGGTCCACTAACGCATTAACCTTCACATAAATACCAGCCGGCTTACCATCCGAGACGTGGCGTACTTCTCGCTCGATTAGCGACAGAATGAATTCATGCAATCCCTTTGGAGCTGCCTTAATCTTGTTCAGCTCTGGAAAGAGCGAGACGCCGGTTAACCAGTTAAACAGTTCAGCGGTGTCACCGGTAATTGTCGGGTCACAGGTTAGTAAGCCGAAATCTTCATAAACCCGGGCCGTAGTCGGGTTGTAATTGCCCGTGCCAAGGTGCAGGTACCGCCGAATTCCATTTTCCTCTCGACGAACCACCAGTGCTAGTTTTGCTCTGGTAATCAAGCCGGTGATTCCATAAACCACATGGGCGCCTGCTTCTTGCAGCATCCTAGCCCATTTTATGTTAGCAGCCTCTTCGAAGCTCGCTTTCAGCTCGATCACCACAGTCACCTGTTTTCCACTCTCCGAAGCCTCTGCCAATGCCGCTACGATCGGAGAATTTTTCCCCGTCCGATACAGTGTTTGTTTGATCGCCATGACTTGCGGGTCTTCTGCCGCTTGCCGAATGAAATCGAGCACCGTCTCGAAACTGTCGTAAGGGTGATGCAACAGTATCGGTTTGGATCGGATCTGAGAGAAAATATCTTGGGTATGCTCCGGTAATGTCACTCGCGTGGGAACGAATGGGCGAAACTTGAGGTCTGGTCGATCGACTTGCTCGGCTACTGTCATTAAGCGCAGAAAGTTGATCGGCCCTTCGACGGTATAGAGATCTTCTTCGGTCAGCCCAAAAGTTTGGAGCAATTGATCGGCGATGTGCTTCGGACAGTCAGATTGCACTTCCAGCCGAACCGCGTCTCCTCGGCTCCGCTTGCGTAGTTCGTGCTCAACGGTCTCCAGGAAATTGTCGGTCTCTTCCTCATCTAGGTACAGGTTACTGTTTCTAGTAACCCGGAATTGATACGCTCCCTTTACCGTGACACCGTGGAATAAAGAATCAACGTGGCTCTGAATGAGGTTCCCAATAAAAATGTAACGGTACATTCCTCTCTCGCCGGCTCGATAGGGAAGCAGGCGGGGCAGGATATGTGGCACCTGCACGACCCCAAGATTCGTACTGATGTTCTCGCCTTCTAATTCCACCGCCACGTTAAGACTTTTGTTAAGCAATTGGGGGAACGGATGAACTGGATCTACCGCTAGAGGCGTCAGTACCGGATGAACCGATTTTAGAAAGTAGTCGTTGTAGTAGTGCTTTTCCTCGGGCGTCAGCTCGTCGCACCTGAGAAAGAAGATATTATTTTCCTCTAGAGCTGGAACCAGCCTCTCCCTCCAAATCCGATATGTGTCGTTGACCATCTGCTGAACTCGTGAGGAAATCGCGGCGAGCTGGTCACTGGGTCCCATGCCGTCAGCGCCGGCCAAACTCAGATGGCTCTGACGCTGTTGTTTCAGACCCGCGACCCGCACTTCAAAGAAGACGTCCAGATTTCCTGCGACGATGCAAAGGAACCTCAGGCGTTCCAGCAACGGATTACTCTCGTCATCCGCCTCTTCCAGAACACGCTGATTATATTCCAAAAGGCTTAGCTCGCGGTTGTTGTAGAGCGAAGGGTCGGATAAATCTGGCGCCGTCGTTGTCTTAGCAGAAGACGTTCCGTTTAGGATATGCGGTGCCTCACCACGCCGCCCCTTCGGGGCGTCAGAAACTTGTCCGATTCGTGCCGTACTGGACATGCCCCATCATACCTTATTTTTTCTACGAATTCGAGAAGACATGGGACCAGAGCACCAGCTCCGTAGGAGCAAAATCTCTATAGCCTCGTGGAATCTATATGCGATCAGCTCCGTTAGGAGCGACATCGAAGAGTGGTTCCCATAGCTCGCCACCGTTCCAAATGAGATATCGCTCCTACGGAGCTACACCGTTTTTCTGCGCTGCGGCTATAAACATTTCGCTCCTACGGTGCTGACGGCGCGTCAGAGCATTTGGTGTCCAAGACCGTTACTTGAACTGCTTCTTATCGACCTTCGCCAAACGCCGCGACATTCAGCTGGAAGAATTCTTTCAAACTCTGCGGTTGCTTTCCAGTGATGCGTTGAATCGGTTCGGCGATTTCCGGGCCGGCTTTCGGCAAACCAGCAGTGCGGAAATAACGCCACAAACTAGACAGATGTTGCATAGCGTGAGAATTAACTCGGTCTCGGACCGCTTCGACCCATTGTTCGTCGGTGATCGAAACGTATTTTATTGGTCGCTCAAGCACGGCGCTTAGTGTGGTGACAATTTCGCTCACCCGGAGCGTCTCACTAACTAACGCATAATGTTTCTGCTCCGGTTCCTTGGGGCTAAGAAGCATTGCCGCTGCCACCCTCGCGCAATCCTCCGCGCCGATCAGCGGAATGACGGCCTCTCCATCGCCCCATGGCAGAAAAATCGAGTTCTGTTCGGAAACGGATCTCACCACTAACGCGCGTACATTCTCGAAGAACGGTGGCGGATTTAGGTGGACTGCTCCGACTTGTGCCCAATCGAAAATTTGGTCAGCGAGGCGGTGTTGCAGGTTACGAAAGCTGGCCGCCTCCTCCGACCCTTGGAATTGCGACATGTTAACTATCAAATCTGTCTTTGCTTCTCGCGCAGCCCAGGCAAAGATGGTGGTTGCTTCCAGCAAGCCGTCGTCCACCGGGAAAGTGAAATAGGCCCGTTTTATATCCTGCAATGCCTGATGGACAAAAGCAGGATTCAACAGATCACCGGCTAAGACATCGACGCCAAGCTCTCGAAGACGTTCGGAGCGTTCATCGATTCGATGGACGATTGCGCGCACGGGCAAGCGGTTATCCACCAGGAGTTGAACCACTCGGTTACCAGTTGACCCTTGGGCACCACCGGCCGCACCGGTTACTAAGATAGGGCTAGGCATAGAGATTTAGTCTTCTTTCTAGGTAGAGGTTGGGGATGTTAGCAGTACAATATGACAGTCATCATATGGATGTGAGGAGCAATATGATGATTGTAATAAAGTGTCAAATGCTTTTCGAATCCTCGCTTGAATCGGCATTGACCGGCCCGGCAAAGGTTTTCAACCATTGATCACGACGATCTACAAAGAAAAATTTAACCCACGGCGAAGGGCATCAGCATGGATTCGTTGCAAAGTGGAAACGCGTTCCTGCAGCACAAGGATTGCGATGGTCCGCGCTCCGCCTTATGATGCTCGTCATGATGTACGCACGAAGCGCCGGCAAGGCCGCGATCACCTCTTACTTTTCAGTTTTCACTTTTCACTTTTCACCCATCCCTCAGAATGCCTTGGCCGAAGGAGCATAAGCACAACACGCGTGCTAGAATTATCGAGGCCGCGGCCGCCGCTTTCCGGCAACGAGGTATCGCTGACGTAAGCGTCGGCAATGTTATGCGCGAGGCCGGCCTGACTCACGGTGGCTTCTATGCGCACTTTGCTTCAAAAGATGACCTCCTTGCGGCAGCGGTGGCCTTCGCCTCTTCGCAGGTCACTGAGATCGTCGACTCAAAAGCTGCAACTGATGGACCGATGCCACCCCTTTTAC
>JAFAIO010000019.1 GCA_019236675.1 Verrucomicrobiota bacterium | reverse complement strand
GGCAACGGACAAAAGCGGCTCCAGGGTGCCGACCGAATCGGCCTCGCTACCTGTCGCGCCATAGGACGTTCGACGAGCTCAGTCGAGTCGCTTGGCGGAGGCGGAAGCGACGCAGCGCTCCACGGTTCTGGGAATAATAGTCCTTCTATTTACATCAATTCAGCTGGTGAGAACGATTCTTCTGTTGACGGTTTCCATTCTTGGCCTTGGAATGAATTTGCAGGCGCAGGCGACTACCCGATTTGAAAGCGGGCCGGCTCAGGTCTCGTTGCTGGAGCTTTATACCTCGGAAGGATGCAGCAGTTGTCCGCCGGCGGAAGCCTGGCTCGGCACCTTGTCTCAAAACCCGAACCTTTGGAAAGCGGTGATTCCAGTGGCTTTCCATGTAGACTATTGGGACAACCTGGGTTGGAAAGATGGATTTTCCAGTCAGGAATTCACGCAGCGTCAGCGCCGCTATGCTCTTAGCTGGGGCTCCGGATCGGTCTACACGCCGGCTTTCGTTCTGAACGGAGACGAGTGGCCAGCTTGGGGGGGCGGACTACCCGGCAAGGAGAATCTGCAGGCGGGTAGATTGGCGGTTATAGTGGCGGGTACTAAGGTTACGGTCAGCTATTCACCTGTTCAGCCGGCCGGTCCTTACACAGCCGATGTCGTCCCTTTGAAGATGAACGTAACTTCGCGGGTTACACGAGGCGAAAATCACGGTCGGACTTTAATTCATCAATTCATTGCGATGAACCTGCTGAAAGCGGATCTCAGTCAAACCAGGGATAGCTTCGGCGCCGACATTTCGTTTGAAACCGATAAACCGGATGCTCTCGCCGTATGGGTAACCCGTGCTGGATCCTTAACCCCAATCCAAGCCACCGGCGGGCTCTTGCGTTGACGGTTTGCAGTTTGCGGTTGGCCATTAGCGGTTTTCCGGCCGATGACGCTCACCAGCCAACCAAGTGATACCCCCATCAGTCCCATAGAGCCTGTCGCTCCGTAGGACATTCGGCGAGCTCAGTCGAGTCGCTTGGCGTAGGCTATTCTTAGCGCCCCAACCGCCAATCTCTAACTGCAAACCGCAGATCCCCAACCGTTCACCAACCCGTCCCGATGTACACCGCGTGTTTCCCATCGAACATGCCGACCGTATTTAGGGTGGGGGTATCGGTAACCAGGACACCGTCCTCGCCTACCAACTGCTGGCTTCGCGAGTCGTAAATGAGAAGAAATTTCACCTGAACATTGGCGCCGCTACGAATATCCTGAGCGAACTGGTTCGATGGCACCGAACCTTTGCCGAGACGGAAGGTCAGACCCGGAAGTTCTCCCGCGTTCAGGACGTAGACTTGAACCGCGACGTAGGGCGTCTGATCTAATAGGGCCCTGCGTTTCGGATTGAGGTGAGATAAAAACTTCGTCAGACGTTGTTGGCCCCGCTCAATCTCAAGCCGGTACGGTTTAGCGGTCATGATAGAATAGTCTTTCTCTTGCGACTCGTGAGCAGTCGCGGCCAATACAGATAGCACTAAGGAACCCAGCGCTAGAAAAGTCGCGAAACGTTTCATTTGCCGTTTCCAATATAAACCGCCGTATAACCGCCAAAAATGCCAAGGCTCCCTTTTGGCGGGGTTTCGACGGAAATGTAACCTTCATTGCCGACAGGCTTACCGGTCTTGGCGTCAAAGATCATAATGAACTTAGTCATTTGAGAAGCGCGATCCGTTAATCCTCCGGTTTGACCCGGAACTCGACCGGCTAAGCCAGGTACTTCGCTCATCGGCACTTCGGTTGATTCTACTGCGAGATAATCGTTCTGAGCGATTTGTGCCTTCTTTTCAGGTTTCAGCCGAGCGAGGTATTTGTTCACGCGATCTTGCGCGATACTCGCTTCGTTGGGATAAGCCGCCCCGACCGCCACAGTGTAATCGCGGTAGTTCGTTTTCGCTGAGGAAGCGCATCCATTTACAAAGACAACGGTCAGACAGGTGAACAAAAGAGGGAAAAAAGAGCGAGGGATCATTGCTTGAAGTACGGGAAATTAGAACGGGAAGTGAGAGGTGAGAAGCGAGAAGTGATTGGTGATTGGTGATTGGTGATTGGTGATTGGCCCGCAGAGTGGGGTAGGCGACGTGTCAATAATTCTTCGGCTCACCGGCGATTTCTGATGAGTGGACGGGTCCCTGGCTCGATCGCGCTGCTACCGATCACCAATCACTAATCACCAATCACGTATCGGTTCCTTTGACACCACCGATACCCAGATACTTGCCCATGAAATAGTCAAGCGTCCGAGCCGGTAGAAGGCGTGGGATTGTGTATTCCACGAAATGGTTTGGGATCAACGTATACCGGGCCTTTGGTTTTTTTGTTGATAGGATGCGCTCGATCAGCTCTGCTACTTTACGGGCCGGAAAGCCTTCTCGTCCGGATTTCATCGCTGTTTCGACAAACTTTGTCAGGGAGTGCTGGTACGGTGTGTTGGGATAGTCTTGGAGTATTTTGCCTTCGGCTTTCTCCCAAATTGGCGTCACCACCGCTCCTGGCTCCACCACAATGACATCGATTCCGAACAATATCATTTCGCGGCGGAGACAATCTGAAAAAGCTTCAAGTCCGAACTTCGAGGCGCAGTAGGCCCCGACGAAAGGCACGGCTAGCCGGCCCAGCATGGAACTGATGTTGATGATTCTGCCTGGGCTGCCGGTGCGGTTAGCCTCGGTGCCCAATAGCGGCAAGAATGCTTGGGTGACCGAGAGCACACCAATCAGGTTCACTTCAAGTTGGGCGCGGAACCGTTCGACCGGCAAATAGGCTAGCGGACCGGCCATCTCGATACCGGCATTATTAATCAGCGTGAACAATCGACCCCGACCGAGTCTCTCTCGGACCAGATCAGCTGCCATGTTGACCGATTGCTGGTCCGTTACGTCAAAGATCAGTGGACTGAAATTTGGGCCCAGGTCCTTGCTCGTGCGATCGGCGTCCATCTCCGAACGCACGCTGCCAAATACTTGATAGCCGCGTTCTGCCAGCAGCTTGGCCACGGCGTAACCGATGCCCGACGAAGTGCCGGTAATTACAACTGAACGCTTCGATTGCTCAGACATGATGAAAGAGAGAAATATCCAGAAAGAAGATGAATATCCGCAGATTACGCAGATTAACACAGATTTCGGCCTAGGTTCGGCGAACGCCAGTGAGATAAACATCACTCCGCAGAATTCTGTTTTGGTTTTGAACCCGCGGCAGAGTCAGTTCTCAAACCGAAATCTGCGTTAATCTGTGTAATCTGCGGATATTTAATCTCTCTATGGACCTTTCAGCGGATCTTCACCGCGCGGAACCCTTCCGGCGGATTGGCGATCTGATCCTGCGCTGCGATGAGCTGGATCTCTCTGGCGTTTCTCTCCGCAGTAAGCGCAAGCACAGCGAAGACGGAGTTCACCGTTTTCTCGAGTGCCACCGCTATTGGGCTACCCATCAGCCAGTGCGCAAAGAAAATCGCGGCGGTGGCGTCACCAGCTCCGTTGACCGAAAGAGGAAGCCGCGGAGTAGCAATCAAGCACGCGGATTGTTCGTCCGCGGCGAGTATCTCAATCATGTTAGAATCGCTGTCAGCCCGAGACAAACTGGTCACCAAAACGACCCTCGGACCGCGCTCGCGAAGAAGGTTAACCGCAGTCATGGTGGACTCAAGATCGACCACTGGACGGCCTGCCAAAAATTCCAGCTCGAATTGGTTGGGGGTGATAACGGTGGCTAAAGGAAGCGCATCGTCTCTCATCAACTCGCTAATTCCTGGGCGCACGTAGAAACCGCGATCGGTGTCGCCCATTACAGGGTCTAGACAATAAGCCGCCGACGGGTCTTCGGCTCGAACCCGTTGTACCAGGTCGAGGATGACTCGCCCAAGCGAAACGTCTCCCATATACCCGCTAAGCAAACCGTCGCATAGCGATAGGACCCCGCGCTCGCTCAATCCGCGAACGATGTCCTCGACTACCGGTGTCGGCAGGACCGCGCCACCCCAACTTCCGTATCCGGTGTGGTTAGAAAAGTGAACGGTATTAATCGGCCAGACCTCGATGCCTAGGCGTTGCAGCGGGAATACCGCAGCACTGTTTCCGACGTGCCCGTAAACGACGCTGGATTGAATGGATAGGATGTTCAAGGCGCTGAGAATCGTCCTCGTCCTCGTGCTCGTCCTCGTGCTCGATGTCAAGGGCGAACCGCGACACGGCGAATGGGCGATACGGCGAAAGGGCGAACGGGCGAATGGGCGATCGGAGGCGCGAGGCGCTCTGGCAGCGAAGCTGCGGCTCATGATAGCCCGGTCACTGCCGGACGAAGCCCTAGGTAACGTAACAAACGACGATCAGCGCTGAAAGCGCCGGCTCAATGTGATCTCCCGATCTTGTCGCCTCCTTTCGCGCCTCCGATCGCCATTCGCCGCATCATCGTATCGCCGTGTCGCCGTGTCGCCGAGTCGTCGAGTCGTCGAGTCGTCGAGTCGTCGAGTCGTCGAGTCGTCGAGTCGCCGAGTCGCCCATTCGCCGAGTCGCCCATTCGCCGAGTCGCCCATTCGCCCATTCGCCTCTCCTAGCTCCTCAATAATTCCCACCCGCAACGACAGCGGCCAACGTATCAGCCGCTTCTGCTCCGCCGAGCCCCAGGCTTCGCCCAGATCCTGGCTGAATCGCTCGCGCGGTTCCGGGCCGATCGCACGTTCCATGGCGGCCACAGCTGACCACGTGTTCACGTACCCAATAAAATCCGAAAGCGTCCACGAGGCGCTCATTGCCATCGGCGGCGCCTCGATTTCGGTAAACGGAAAATCGAGTGAGCGGTAACCGTCCTCGACGTGCTTGCGTTCCGGCGGCCAATAGGAACCGATTATATCCCAATAAAATCGTCCGATGATGGGGTCCAATTGTTCGTCGACGTTGACAATCCCGTAGGACACCAATGCAACGACTGAACTAAGACGACCTGCGCGGCGTACTTCCCGATAAAAGCCCGGAAGATCAAACCAATGAGCCGCTTGCGCGGCGACGATCAGATCTGCAACCTGATCGTCAAGCCCACTGGCTTCGGCCGGGGCGCAAGCATAACGGACTCGCGCGTGATGCACAGCATTCTCGATCTGTTTAGCACTGGCATCCGTTGCGTATACCTGATCAAACCTTTCGGCCAGCAACGTCGATAGCTGCCCGGAGCCACAACCGCAATCCCACGCGAATTCATTTCGGCGGGCGGCATCAACCAGGAAATTCACCAATTCGATCGGATAAGTCGGACGATAAGCCGCATAACCAGCCGCAGATTGTGAGAAATGATCTTTAAACATAGGCAGAGGGCCGGACGAGCCTAAGCGAGCCCGGCAGCACCTTATACATGATCGTCGTCCCAACAAACCGGTCCTCGTTAGGATCGCGCGCGTAGCCAGGGATGTGACCGGCGCGCTCGTATCCAAGGGAAAGATAAAGGTTTTCGGCAATATCAGTCGCCGTATCCAGAGTCAAGAGCCGGCGGCCGTCATTCTCAGCATAAGATTCAATCTGCTCCATGAGAGCGCGTCCAATACCTAACTTTCGATATTTCGGATGAACCAGAAGCTTGGAGACATCTGCCCGATGCGGTTGGTTCGGGGGCGTATCGAGATTCAACTGAACTGTGCCCGCCACTTGGTTGTTTACTTTCGCCACCAGTACAATTCGGCTGTTGGCAACCAACCCGGGCGCGATCTTTTCTGCCCAAAAGGCGCGAGCTTGATTGAGGTCGAATGGAAGGACGAAACCGACATTGGCGCCATCGTGAACACAGGCATGAAGAATTTCGGCGATGGCGTCCAAATGCTGTCCTAGTCCTTCTCCATCGAGCCTGAAGATTTCGATGCTGCTGAGTCTAGCTTTTTTTTGGTTCGAAATCTGCGTTGCCACCCGCTCTCGGCGTTCCCGGCGCTGTCGGCCCTGTCGGCGTTCATTCGAGGGTGTTGCCTTCATCGGATGACCAGGAAATATCGGGCCGGGCGTCGATGGAGTACTCGAAATGAGCTTTCTCCATGTAACCGATAACGGAGGCAGTCGCCTTCGGATATTCGATGAGTTGATCCGTCGACACGGAGCTCCAACGCGCCCGACTCTAGATACAAATGGTGCTCTAACCCTGGCCGCGGCGGGAGGGGGTAGTCGATTCGAGCGCCGGCCAGCAATTCACATTGAAGAAGCTCACACTCAAAATCTGGCGAAGGCGGGGAAATCGAACGCCGGCGAAACCCTGTTTCAGGGTCGATCCAGAGAGGCTGCGCGCTTCGCGGAACTAAGGCAGGGAGATCGGATTCCACGTAGGCCAGCAGCCTGGACATGGTCAGGTCAAAGGCCGCGCAAAGCCTCCCGAGTACAGAAGCGGTAGGGCTGACTTCGTTGTTTTCGATCCGGGACAAAGTTGCCCGACTGACCCCGCTTTTTGTCGCCAGCTCTTCGAGCGACCAAGAGCGTTCTATCCGGAGCTGGCGCAGCCGCTGAGCCAGCCGCGTATCGGTATCCGTGGACTCCGCAGTATATTCCATATCTGGGATATATTCTCGGATGTGGGAATGTAAAGCAAGACAAAATACCCTTTGTCTCGAAGGGATTAAATGATTCGTTCTGAAGGGACTAATGATAGTAGCCAGGCATGAAAGGCCTGGTAGATGCGCAGGTATGATCCGTCCTGTAGGGAACGGTGTGATTCGTGGTGCCAGGATTTGCCCACTCAGACGATAAAGGGTCGATCTACCGTCCCTACAGGACGTTACACTGTGTAGGACATCTCCCAGGCATTTCATGCCTGGCTACTATCATTCAGTCCCTTCGGGACAAATCACCGGCCCTCATCGCTTTGTCCGTTGGGAAAATTCTTATAATGTCACTTCTGTGAAAGGGGTTAAACCTGTTCGTCGCAAAACTGCGAAACAAACCAAAGATGCTCCGAAAAGCATTGATGAATATCTAGCCGGTGTTCCGGAACCGGCCAGGAGCACCTTGAACAAGATCCGGGCAACGATTCGCTCTGCCGTGCCACCGGAGGCCACCGAAGTCATCAGCTATCGGATCCCGGCGTTCAAGTATAAGGGAATGTTAGTCTGGTTCGGCGCGTTCTCTGACCATTGTAGTTTGTTCCCGGGACCCGGAATCATGGAAGCGTTTAAAGACGAACTGAAGCGCTACCCAATCGCAAAAGGGACCATCCAATTCCCTTTAGACAAGCCGCTGCCGGCTACGCTGCTTAAGAGAATCGTAAAAGCCCGAGTCGCAGCGAACGAGAAGAAGAAATCTCAGTAGCGACGGTGGCTCGTCCGACTGGCGGCCTTGAAAAGCTGGCGCTAATTCTATATAGTCTTAACGTGCGATCTACGTATTCTGTTTCAGAAGCGCAAGCCCAATTGCCGGCGCTCCTAAAGAAAGCGCAGAGCGATCTGATTGCGATTGCGAAGAGGGATAAGACGGTTGCTTATCTGGTTTCCGCGGAGCGAATGGAAGCGATCGCAGAAACGCTTGAGATCATGGCGGATCCTAAGGCTATGCGGGCAATCGGTCGCGCACGCCGAGGACACGGAAAATACTACCCCATCACGATCTTGGATGAACCGGGTAGCCGTTGAGCTCGAACAGGAGGTCGTCGACTTTGTTCGCTCTTTACCCCCTCAGCCGAGACAGGTCTCACGACGAGCGCTAAAAAATTTGCAACTGGAGCAGGGTGATATCAGACCCCTTGAAGGAGAACTCGAGGGGTTTTATCGGATCCGGGTTCAGCGGTACCGCGTGATCTTTTATTATGACCTTCGGAGGAACCAGCGGGTTATCCGCTGCGTTTACGCTGCGAGTCGCTCTATTGTATACGAGATTTTCGCTCAGCGGATCAGAGAACTCTTGGAATAGGCAGATGAAAAAATTCTTCACGACCATCTTGTTGATTCAACTAGTTGCGTCTGTTGACAGAGTCAGCGCGGCCGACGTGACTGAGGCTGAATTGATGCAGGCAGCGATAGCGCTGGCCCAGCAATACGACGCCCATTACGACGCCAAAGATCCGGCCGGCATGGCGGCGCTGTACGCCTCGGATGGCGTGTTAGTATCACCCGTGGGCCCGATCGTCCGCGGTCGGGAAGCTCTCCTGGCCTATTACTCTAAGCGTTTTGCCTCTGGCGCGAAAGGGCACTCCATTAAGGTGCTGGAGGTCCACGTACAAGGAAATGGAGGCTATGGCCTCGCGGAATTCTCTGTCACCGCGCCGAAGCCGAATGGTGAACTTCGCGAGGAGCATGGCAGAATTGTCTCCGTCTACCAACTTGATCCCGACGGTTGGCACCTGCGTCTCGTGATCCCGAGTATCCCGGAAGGTGAAAGGTGAAAGGTGATTGGTGAAAGGTGATTGGTGAAAGGTGATTGGTGATTGGTGATTGGTGATTGGTGATTGGTGGAATCGCGCATAGCCAATGCTTATCGGGATTTGTCAAGCATTGTAGATGTCAATGGCGGTCTTCTTCCATGATAGATCACCACAAAGGCACAAAGGACACGAAGCTTTTGCCCCCAAAGGGTTCCAGATGTTCTTGGTCAGCGAGCGCTTGGGCTGCGGCGTGGCGTCCACAATGTGAATGCACTCTGAAAAGCGTGGTTACAGCGGCAGACTGCAACAAACCTTTTCCGCCGATCTTCGTGTCCTTTGTGTCTTTGTGGTGAAATTTTTGTGTTTTCGAAATTAATCCAATCCGAACGGCTGAGGCCTGATTCTCGGCTTTAGATAGAGGGGATGATGGGGCGCTCCGGTTCTATTTCTAAGTAGACATTGAAACGAAACACCGAGCAGGTCTGAGACTTGTCTATCGCGCCCTAGAAACTTGCCGTGGTCGCCCCAACAAGCCATTACCCGGTCAACGTTAGACACCTCCGTTAGCAGATGTCTGTCGTTGTCCGGCCCGATCGGATCCGCCGCCTGTTTCATGTTGCGAGGATCGGTCGCTCGAAACGCGAACAAGTTCAGCATGACCACCTCGGTGAAGCCCCACTTTCTCGAGTAACGGCATACTGCCGCCATGGTTTGATCGAGAGTGTCTTCGTCCGCCCTGCTGGGATTTAAGCCGATCCACGCGATCCGCTTCGTAATCGTTCTCGTCCTCGTCGTCGTCCTCGTCCTCGAGTACTGGCAAGCGGGTTTCCGGAGTGCCTGAGTGTTGGAATAATGCGCTCTCTCTGAATTGTATCCCACGGATATCGGGCTGGGTGAATTTTCTGAGGCGCTATCCGCGCATCTGCAGCGTAATACATACCGGTAAATGCGGTCCGGACTAAAGATGCACTGGTTCATTGGGAGCGTTCAGATCATACGCCAGAATGAATCATCTGCCGCGAAGCGGTGACGGATCCTAGCCCAAGGTTTTAACCCTGAGTTCCGCGCATCGGAAGTGTGCCCTAAAGACGTGTAGCGAAACGACACGTCATCAAATAGAGCAGAAAAGACCCCCGTAATTGCAAGTAATCGCTTGCAATCGATCGGATGGCGTGCAAGTACTTGCTTGCATGCAAAACGTCCGTCGATTCGATCTTCATTGGATCAATGAAGACGGGTTGGCAGCTCGGCATGCAGAAAGGGATTTGTTTATGAGTGAATCATTACGTTGGAAGGAATACCGGGTACGTCAGGAAATATACAAAGAGCACCTAAAGCGAACCGAGCAGCTGGCCGATCGAGTCGATTCTGAGGCGACTGCGGAAGAGCTAAATCGAATATCGGTCGCTTTCTTTGAGCAAATATTCGGTAAGCGACGGCAACCGATCTCGTTGGCTTCAAACACTTAATGAGAGTTGAACACGGGATTTCTCCCGATCGATCTTGAAAGTCAGCAGGTTAATCCAGCTTCGCAGCGACCGGTTGCGAAGCTGACGCTGCCACATCGGCAGCGAGTCTCAGCCAGAAGATTCGCAAAATTCAGTTTGCGAATACGGCGAAAAAAGAGGACGAGTTAGTGAGCGTTCACGACGAACGTGCATAAAATTAGCCGGTCCATGGAGGGATCGATCCGGTTTCGTCTCCTTCTCTGGACCAACGTCCCCCAGAGAATGAATCTACTCCGCCGCGCGTACGCAGGAGGTGTCCTCAGCTCAGGTCTAACTCCTGCCGCGGGTGAAGAGACGGTGCCGTTGCTGTCGCCTGCTAAAGCGATTGCCTCCTGCAGGCTGCATCGTCTCCCTAACCTGCAACGCGAAGGAGCTAAGGACATTTTGCAAGAGCCTCCCTCCTATGAAGATGCCCACTGTCACCGCATCCCGTTGCTTCCTGCTCACTTTGGTGATCGGAAGCGGGGTGACCACGCACACACTATTTGGCGACAACGCCCCGCCGCCATCCGCGGTCGTCCTTGGTCTAAAGGCGCCGCCACCTAATTTGGTCATTTCGGATCCAACCAAAAATCTTCCGCCATACGTTCCTCCAAAGCCGCCACAGCCTCTATGCACGGTTACGCTGAAATTCAGTGACTTCACTCCTTTTGTGTCCTCCGGTACGACCCAAGGTTGGCAACAGGGCTCTACTCCGGAGACGATATTGATTCCGCCCCAACCGAATGGCAGTACCGGACTGGGAGACAAGGCGGTCGCTCTAGCCAACGCGTATGATACTGCCTCTTATGAGGCGGATGTAACGGTCGGTTCGTCGGCGCCCGGAGATACGGGAAATGCCGGCTTCATCGTGCATGTAACCAACCCATCAGCCGGCGGTTTTGACACTCTGACGGGTTACTATATTGGGCTCGATGTTAGCGGGAATCAACTCGTGGTCGGCCGCGAAGATTATAGCTGGACCAATTTCATTGAGTATCCGGTCGCCGGTATCACTCCGGGAAGCACGCACCACTTGAAAGTGGCGACTCAGGGAAATGCGCTCCTGGTCTACCTCGATAATGTGCAGGTCCTTAGCATCAACGATGCGACCAACAACTTGAAGCCCGCATTCCTGGCCGGCTGGTTTGGTGTTCGCCGGTTTGGCCCGAGCATGAGTGCCAGTAACATTACGATCAACACCTATCCGAAGGTGACCTCGCCCGTTTACGACTTCTCCAAGATCGTCGGTGCTGTTTACAACCCGTATAGCGCAGATAACGCCATCGATTTTTGGAACAATTACGATCCCGTGGAGGTCGATCGCGAATTGCGATATGCCGAAGCCTACGGGATGAACACGATTACCGTGTATCTCCACTATTTCAGTTGGTTGGCGGACCGAGTCGGCCTGCTGAGCAAGTTCGAGAATCTGCTGCAGATCGCCACCAACCACGGCTTGAAAGTTGCCCCGATTTTTTACGACGACTGTTGGAACTATGATCCAGCTCCGGGTCCACAGCCCCCACCAGTATGGGGTGTACACAACAGTGAGTGGGTGGAGTCCCCGGGTCATCCAGTCGAACAGAATTATTTCAACCCGATCTCGAGCTCCGACAGCACGACCTACAAAACCAGTCTCCAAAACTATATTACCGACTTCGCCTCGGTTTACCGGAACGACCCGAGAATACTCTATTGGGAAATTATGAATGAGCCCGGCTGTAGCGGCGATGGTTCAATGCAAGAGAGACGTGCCCAACTGATGAACGATGGGCGTATGGCCATCCTGGCCGCCGGCGCAACTCAGCCGATCAATTCTCCGCAGGTGCAAGAGGATGAAGGAACCTATTTCTCCGACTTCTACGCGTTCCATCCTTATGGGGGTTATGGCGCTCCGATAAATGGCAGTGACGTCAACGCGTTAAACTCGGAAACCTTGGAACGAGGATTCAACGACGCCTGGGGATACGCTTTCCCTATGACCATGGCTGGCGTGGTTAGCAATTATGGCGGTAAGACCGGTTTTCTCGTTTGGGAGTTAATGATTGGTGATACCAACACCCGGTTCCACTGGGGACAAACCCGTACCGATCCGGCTACCGTCGAACCGGCTACTCCTTTCCAAGGGACAATCTATCCAGATGGGCATCCTTGGCAGACGTCCGAAGTCCAAGCTATTACCGGCAACGGCTACAATAGCTTACCCGTGCTAAACGTGAGCTATTACAATAATACAACGCTTACAGGGACTCCGGTCAAAACCTCGATTACACCGGCGCTCAGCTTTGATCTCGACACCCACCAAGGTACCAACTCACCCGACGCCTCCGCGGGACTTCCGTCCACCGGTTACGGGATTCGTTGGACCGGTGAAATTGAAGATGTTGAGGCCGGCCAGAGTGCTGGCTTTGGCGGAGAACCCTTTATCTTCTTTCTCACCTCCGACGACGTCGCTCGCGTCTGGATTGGGACGACGGAAGTCATCAACAAACCGTCGCCGGGGCTAGCAACCATCAGTGGTCAATATAAGTTAACTCCAAACCAACCTGTTCCGGTTACCGTTGAATACACCCACAGCTCAACTGGACCGGCGAGCATGCATTTATATTGGATGAGTCCAGCTCGCAGAGGAAGAATCCAGATTGTCTCCAATCCGAACCAGTAGGGCTGCTACAAAAGCTCTACCGCGAAGCGGTTGTAGAGTACAGCCCAGGGCTTTAGCCGGCTTTAGCCCTGGGTTAGTTAGCCACGGCAAGCGCCCTGAAAGTGGCGCCCGAGGTCGGAGCTTTAGGAAATAACTATCGATATGACCAGGCGCTCCAACAGATCGAGCTAACACGGCAATCCTGAACACAGATCTTCGTTCGGACGCCACTTTCAGGGCGCTTGCGCCGACCGGCTAACCCAGGACTAAAGCCCCCGGGCTTCAATCGGGAACCGCTTCGCGGCATTCGGCGTCATTCAGAACGCAGCACCGCAGTCGGGTCAACGCGCGAGGCGCGAAGCGCAGGCAACAGACAAGCAATGAAGCCGGCTACCGCGAGCACGACGATTCCTGTACCCATCGCGATTGGGTCACGCGCGGAGACGCCATACAAGGCACTTTGAAGGAAACCAGCCACACCGAACGCAACCAACACGCCGGCTAGAAGGCCGATCCCAACCACCTGAAGGCCATCGCGCAGAACCAGGTTCAGAATTCCCAGCGAAGTGGACCCTAACGAAACTCGGATGCCTAGCTCTCGGGTTCTATGCATTACGGTATATGCTAGCGTGCCATAGATCCCGATAGCAGACAGGAAGAGAGCCGCCGCAGAGAATGCGCTTACTAAAAGCATGCCCGTCTGCCGACTAGTAAACCTCGCAGCGATCAAATGGTTGAAAGTCGTGATCTTCCCGATTGGGACATCGGGGTCGACAGAGGCAACAATTTTGCGAATTGCCGGGGCTAGCGTGGCAACATCACTCAAGGTGCGGAGGACTAGCACTTCGTTATTCAAAGGCCGCTGGTTATAAGGAAAATAGCTGTCGAATGCAGGGTGGTGACTATCTGGGCTAGCGTAAAGAACGTTACCAGCCACTCCCACGACGGTGCAGGACACGTTAGCTGCGTGCAATGCATAGATTATTATCGGTTTACCGATCGGGTTCTCGTTTGGAAAATAGCGCGACGCCAACGCTTCATTAATAATGACGACCGGCTGGCTGGTGGCAGTATCTTCGGCGTTGAAGTCTCGTCCTCGTAATAAAGGGATTTGCAGGGTGTGGAGATAGTCCGAAGAAACGCTTTGCGCGGCCACGGTCGGCGCGCGTCCCGGTTCAGCTCTCGACTGTCCAGGTAGAAAAAAAGGATCCCAATCGCCCCATTCGAGTACGAACGGTAGATCGTCGTCCATACTCACGTCCGTGACGCCCGGTAACAGTCGCATTCGGTCTAGAACCGCATCGAAGAATTTTCTGATCTGGCCGAGGTCATCATACTTTCGACTAGTCAACGAGACCTCTGCCGCAACTAGGTGTTCGGGATTAAAACCGAGCGGCCGATTTTGCGCAGCTACGAAACTCCGCACCAACAACGCGGCGGTAGTTAGTAACACACACGACAAAGCCACCTGCCCGATGACCAAGATACGCTGTGTCCGTTGTCGTTCGCGTCCGGCGGTGCCGGTGCGATTGGGCAGGCCTTTTAAACCGGTGCCGGCGCTAGCCGCCTTCAAAGCTGAGAGCGAGCCAGTGAGCAACGATACCAGGCCGGTGATTCCGGCGAAGACCGTCAACGTAGGACCACCAAAAGACACCTGATCCACCCGCGCGATACTCTCTTGCAGCCCAACCTCCTTGATTAATCCAATCAAACCAAGCGCAACCAACCAGCCGATGGCCGCGCCGAATAGGGAAAGTATCAAGCTCTCCAGCAAGGCGTCGCCGGCCAAAGCCCAGCGAGTGGCACCCAGCGTCCGACGAATGACCGTCTCTTTCCGCCGCTCTACAGCCCGACAGAAAAGCAGATTCGCTACATTCGCGACGGCAATCACTAGAAGACAGGCGACGGAAGCGCCCAGAAACCAAAGATTGGAGACAGCATCTACCACCATCGAATCGAGCAGCGGCATCAGTCGGACGCCGTAGCCTTGATTCATCTCAGGATATCGCTTCTGCAAAGTGCGTTCGATCCGAGCTAGATCCTTTCCCGCCTGATCCAAGGTAACCCCCGACTTCAAGCGTCCATAGCAACCTAGAAAATGGTGGTCTCGGCGCATAACCGGGTCATCGGCTCCTGCGAGTGAATGAACCGGCACATAGAGCTGCGGTGAATCGATGCCCCAATCATCGACTTGGTTTGCGCAGACTCCGATAATCTCATAGCTGCGCCCGCTCAAAGTCATATTCTGCCCTAGGACTTTCAGATCCGATTGAAAGTGACTGCGCCAGAAACGCTCCGTCAAAACCACCAAGAGCGGGCCGCCAAACCTGTCCTCCTGGTCAGTGAACGGGCGTCCAATGACAAAAGGTCGACCTGTGAGGCTGAATAGACTTGCAGATACGAAGCCAATGTTAAGTCTTTGAGGGCCGGCAGAATCGCTCAAATCCAGGAAATCTTCACCAGCCGCGGCGAGTTCATCGAAGCTTTGTTGAGCGGTGCGGAAGTCCACATAATCGGGCAGATCGACGCCAAGGTCACTGAGCTCATTGGTGGTATGAACAACGCTGACCAGACGGTCAGGCTGCGGGAATGGCAGCGGATTCAATACTACGGCATCGACCAGACTGAAGATTGCCGTATTGGCGCCGATTCCGACGCCGAGGATCAGGACTGCGATGACGGTGAATGTCGGCGACTTGAGCAGTAGCCGGATCGTGTATCTGACAGACGCTAAGAGACCGCGCATTGTTCTGGGGATTTTTAATCCCTCAGCGGCAGGTTACATGCCAAGGGAATTGCCGACGCACCTGTTGCCGGTTCGATACGCATGCGGCTTAACGGCTCCGTAGGAGCCAGATCTTTATAGCTTGTAACGTGAAAAGAGAACGACTAGCTCCGTAGGAGCGATATATGATCGGGAACGGGCGTGTTCCTGGCATGGCTCTCGATCCCGCTCCTACCGGAGCTGACCGCTCGCACGTTACCGCGAAGCTATAAAGATTTGGCTCCTACGGAACCCATGATTGGCTCCATGTGAATCGAATAACTTTGTAGGTCCGGATAATGCGAGACTAAGATCTTGTCTCAAACTGACAACAGATCGTCTCATTGTGAGACAGGGCTGCCGTGGCATCGGTAGGCACTTCCGGAACCTCATCCTTTCCGAGACTGGGGGCAGGCGTTGTGAGGCTCGCACCTTCTGGAAAACATCAGCAGGCGTCCGACAGGGGCCGCACGTCGCGATTACCGACGTCGAATTGTACACGGTTCGTCTCGGACCTTTGGGATCGTTTGGTGAATGATCGCGGTCCAGACTCTTAGCATTTCCCAGCTAACGGATTCGGACAGGTATCGGCGTTTTGTTCGTCCGTACCCCGTCCCGTAGGGACACAACGAAAG
The DNA here is from genome assembly GCA_019236675.1 of Verrucomicrobiota bacterium. Taxonomy (GTDB): domain Bacteria; phylum Verrucomicrobiota; class Verrucomicrobiia; order Chthoniobacterales; family JAFAMB01; genus JAFAVN01. The sequence continues at coordinate 18,707 of JAFAIO010000019.1, read as the reverse complement.
TAGCCAGGCAACTTATTGCCTGGAATCGTGCATAAGAAGATCCGTCCCGTTAGGGTACGGTACGATCAAGTAGCGCGGAATTTTGCCTCCCGCGGCGTGAAGGAACTCTGTAGGCCAACTAAATCTTACCGTACCCTACGGGACGGATTTCGTTCTGGGACGTATTCCAGGCAATAAATTACCTGGCTACTTTCATAAGGTCCCTACAGGACCAAGTTTCAGCTCCGGCCAGTTAAAAATGCGAGATTCTCCGCGCTCAACGTTGCTTTTGTTGCCTCGAAAGATTCGTGAAGATCGGAGTTTTTCTTTGGCCCGATGATCGGAAAGATTGGGAACGGTTGGCTGAGTAAATAGCCCAATACAATTGCTCCAGTGCTCAGCCCCGTTTCCGATTGGATCGTCTTGATCCGTTTATAACGCTCCCGATTTTCTGGACTATCGAACAGCGATCTCACCAGCTCGGGACCTTTATCCAGGGTACCATTTTCCAAGCGTCGGAAATAACCGCTTGCCTGCGTCGTGTACGGAAACGCCGCGATGTCATTCTGTGCATGCCATTGGGCAAAAGACTCGTCCGTGTAGGCCCAGGTCGGATCCCCTTTCGAGGCGTCCGCTTTAGCCAGGCTCCATTGATTTTGAACCCCGATGCAGGATTGAACACCTAATTTCTCTGCCGCCAGTCTAGCCGCTTCGGTGCGCGCTTCGGTCCAGTTCGAAAACCCGTAGTACCGGATCTTTCCCGCTTTGCGAAAGTCTTCGAGCATCAAAACGATCTCCTCGACTGGTGTAGTGGGATCATCGCGGTGCAGCCAGTAGATGTCGGCATAGTCGATCCCCAGCCGCTGCAGACTTGAATTGAGATCGGACTCGACGACAGGTTTGGACATGCGGGGTTTTTCCATGCTATCGAGCCGCGGATGAGCTCCTTTTGTCGAAATGATCAGTTGATCCCGATTTTTGTTTTTTCGTAACCAGTTGCCAAGAAAGGTCTCGCTCCGATGCTCCCCATTGGGGAGCCATGCTGCGTAAATCTCCGCCGTGTCCAACACATTGCCGCCAGCATCAAGATAGGTTTTGAGGATTTCTTCGGACGCCGATTCGTCGACGGCGGACCCAAACTCGGCTGTGCCAAGACAAAGCTCTGATGCGTTAAGATTCGTGTGTGGAATGGGACGGTTTTTCATCTTCGCTATTGTTGCACAAAAATGGGCCGGCGCGGCGGAGTAATGGAGTTGCCCATCACCCAGAACGGAGGGGCGTTGCATTCAGTGTTGCTACGTTGCTGGCGTGTGCGACCAAAGAGTGCGTGCGAAGTTTTTGCTGTGCCACAACTGCGACGCCCAGAAGCCGTACCACGCCGCTTAGCGTGGCACGTTTAATATTCGGTCACGCGGTCCAGGGAGCCGCAGCTAACACCTGGTTCGGACCGAAAACGCTATATATCGAACAACGCCGGCGGTAATAGACAGCGGAATGCGGCTCCCCTCCGATCTGGGTGACGGATAACTCCAATACTCCATCACTCCATTGTGCTTGGTACTACCGCCCCACTGCTTTGAAGAACGACCGCAATTCTCGCACTAATCGGTCGGGTTCCTCTTCCGGAATATAGTGGCCGCAGGGAAACACTAATCCGCGAGTGTTCGGTGCGATCGGCGAGAGGTCGTTGCCGAGATTTGGAGTAGAGCCTCGCTCACCTCCTATTGCCAGAACCGGGAACGAGAGCTTTGTTGCGGCCAGCGCTCGGTTCTGTTCCATCGATTCAGGAACTGCTTGATAGTATTTGAAGCTGGCTGCCATGGCCCCGGGAGCAGAATAGACTCGAGTGTATTCCTTGATATCAGCGTCGCTGAAAACGTCCGGTCGCGCCGCCTTGTTTCTGAAAAACCACGTGATGTAGGTTCCCTCGCGCCCGGCAACCACGGTCTCTGCTAATTCTGGGACTTGCTGAAACAGAAAATGCCAACTATTACGCGCATCTTGTAGTCTGATCTCAGGCCGAAGACTGATTCCCGGGATGCCGGCGTCGATGAGAGTGAGTGTCTCAATTTTGGAGCGAAAGGTGGCGGCATAAGTAAAGGCGACCCAGGCGCCGACGTCGTGCCCAACCAGGTGAAAGCGGTGCAGGCCGAGCTCGGAGAGAAAGAGATCGAGTCGTTTCGCGACTGTCGAAGTGTCATAGCCATCAGTCGGGCGATCAGAATCGCCTTGGCCAGGTAGGTCGGGGGCGATTACGCGATAATCACTGGCTAGGCCGGGGATCACTTTGCGCCACGCGTAACAGCTTTCGGGGAAACCGGAGAGCAGAATCACTGGGAACCCGGCGCCCTGAAACAAGAAATAGAAACGGAAGCCGGCGGCCACGGTATCGGCGTGCTGGAACGCGCCGGAAGAAGGTTGTTGGTTGGAAAGGTTAGCAGAAACGGGATTTGCGCTCATGGATTATAACCTCTTATACCGGTTAGTTCACTGGCAATTTGTTGTCAACCGGCTATACTGGTTTTTGTGAGTCAAGCCCGAACCAGCCCAGGCCGGCCGCGTTCAATTCAATTCCGATTGGGCGACCGCAGACCTTGCATCGCTTTAGCCGCGACTTTGGGGGACCGAGGAAGAGAGCAACCGTTGGAGCGGATTCCCGATCCGGAGACCCTCGCTCGCTGGTGCTTGGAAGGCGGATTCTTGGCAGTGTCGCCGAAAATCGCTGCGCCCGAGTTGGCTTCGGTCCGTCTGCTAAGGGAAGCAATTTATCGCGCAGCTTGTGCCGTGCGCCAATTGCGCAAACCGCTCCCGGAAGATGTAGCGACGATCAATGTCTGGGCTGCCCGAGGGACCTTAGTGCCGGAACTAACTCCCGACGGGCGGTCGGCCGGCTGGAAGGATGAGCGAGCACTCTCGCCAGTCCTCGCCACTATTGCTAGAGACGCCATCGACATGCTGACCCGGACACCTCCAATACGGATCAAACTGTGCGCTGACCCGACCTGCCGGGCCCTATTCGTCGATGAATCCCGGCCGGGCCAACGCCGGTGGTGTTCAATGAACTTTTGCGGGAATCGATCAAAAAGCCGAACCTTTGCCCGCCGCCATCGAGAATCGTGAGAGCGCCGCCCGTCTTGAGCACGTGTATGAATTTTTCATCAGTCTTTTCTTGGCGTCTTGGCGTCTTTGCGTGAGATTTTCTTTTGGGTCGGAGTTAACTATGGCGAAGTTTTCGGAATCGCATTCCTGGATTTTTCACGGCTTTCCTGAGCTCGATCCGGATTCGATTCTTCGACAGAAACCCGGTAACAACGCTTCGGTGACCGAAGAAGAGAGGCAACGTGCTTGGTGGCTTTGGCGTCGGCGTCCGCGGCCGATGCATATTTTGATTTACGGGTTGTTGCTAGGGATTGGCGCAATGGCCCATACGCCATTTCTCCTCCTCGGCTCTCCGCTGCTCTTCTGCATATTTCACTCTGCTTATATCCTCTTCGTGCTCTGGGTAGTCGGCGTCTTCTATTTCAAAGAGAGACGCTATCGACGCTGGAAAAAGGATTATCTGCGAACGGTCGCGCGGCTAGTCCCGAGCGAAGGTAATCAGTAAGACAGTAATCAGTATCGACGGCCGACAATCGGAAATCCGAACTGATTACTGAGCTACTGATTACTGTTTACTGATTACTGATTACTGATTACTGATTACTGATTACTGTTTACTGTTTACTGTTTACTAAGTGCTGCCGGCTGTCCGGCCATCACACATCACACTAGCCACGCTTTCAAATCTCCTCGCGAGAGTTCCGGAGGCTCTCGGGCAATTTCTGGCGGACGCGCAGCCGTGAAAGAATAGGCGACTCTGAACCTGCCAAAGCTGGATCGATGGGTAAAGACATAGCTTGCCACAGGGTCAGCCAATTGTCTGGCAATCGCCTCATCGTCGTCTCGATTCGAATGAAGTGTCGATCTGTATTTCTCGATGGCGTTTCCTGGGACTAAGACGACGACCGATTTCGAACGGGCGGAGAAATCTGAGGTTGCGGTTATTTGGACGTAAATGTCAGTCGATGCCATTTGGGTCTGCTCCCCGGAGGTCCTCCGAGGAACGGCCGGACGAGTCAGCGCCGTGCCCCGGCTGGTCTTTGGTCCGATAAAACCTTCTCGAGATAGGAGGTGAGCACTCGGCGAAATTCTGCCACGACCAGAGGTTTGGTTTTCGCATCAGATTCCAGATAGAGATTTATCATCCCTTTGACAATCTGGACCGCAACGTTACCGGCTAATAGTGATCGTTCCGATGAGAGAGATGGATTTTTAATCCGAAAAGCATTGGCAATGATCTCGCGTAATGCCTTGCGGGCGGCAGGATCACGGCGAAAGCGAATCGTTAGGCCGTGCAGATTCAGGTAAGCGGGCCGCTCTTGCGCGAAATCGATGATGCAGTCGATAAACAATCCTGCGAATTCGACGGTGGATAGTGTCTCTGAATGCTCCATCAGCGATTTGAGGCGCCAGTGCAGTTCTTCTGCATACCGGCTTAGAAGCGTGGTAGCGATAGACTGCTTATCTGGAAAGTAATTGTAGAGCGCCCCGATAGACGAATTATTACGGTCTGCGATCGCCTGCATGGTGGTGGCTTCGAATCCGATCTCCGAGAACAGTTCGGCGGCTGCTTGCAAAAAACCTGCTAACCGGCGAGCGGAACGCTCCTGTTGCGGGGCAACCCGAACTGAACTTGACGAAATCGAGGGTGGCCTCATATTCGACATTATAAATCGAGGATATCCTCGATTTCAATCTAAAACGTCCTTTTGCTTATGTCTGACTTTTATCTCGATTCACGAAAAACCGCTCTGGTGGCTATCGACCTGCAAAACGCTATTATGGGGATCAATGCTGCCCCGTATCCGGTGACGGAAGTCGTACAGAAAAACCGCCGGATTGCCGACGAGTTACGTGCGCAGGGCGGGTTGGTCGTGTGGGTTCGGGTTGACCTCAAGCACTTGCTAGAGCTTCCGGTCGATCGTCCGTCCTCCCTCGCAGCGAAAGATTTACCGGATGCGCTTTCAGAAATTGCGCCGTCGGCGGGGTTTCAGGAGGGCGATTTGCTAACTACAAAGCGCCACTGGGGCGCGTTTGCCGGCACTGGTCTTGGCGAGGAGCTCGCGATCCGCAAAATAGATACTGTCCTCCTAACTGGTGTGTCAACGAACGCAGGAGTTGAATCAACGCTGCGTCAAGGGACCGGACTGGGCCTGGGCTTCGTGGTCGTCGAAGACGCTTGCTCCGCTCAGGATGCGGAAGAACATCGCTTTGCCTTCGAAAAGATTTTGCCGCGCCTCGCCCGGGTCCGCAACACACAGGAGGTCTTGAAAGCGCTTGCGTGAGCAAACAGTAGGGCAGGATCAGCTCAATCCGCGAGTCTGGAGGATCGTCTGGGTTGCGGTGCTGGGTTCGTTGCTTTCCCAGTTAGACGCAACCGTTGTCAACGTTTCGCTGTCCAGTCTCGCTGCGGAACTGCAGACCAGCTTGCCGGTGATACAATGGGTTACCAGCGGATATCTTATGGCGTTGGCTCTAATGTTGCCGCTAAGCGGCTGGCTGGTGGAACGCATTGGTGCTAAAAGGCTCTATCTCCTCTGTTTTTCCGGGTTTACACTGACCTCTGCGCTTTGTGCCTTCAGTTGGTCAGCGGGCTCCTTGATCGGGTTCCGCGTTCTGCAGGGGATAAGCGGCGGACTGATGGCGCCGATGGCCCAACTGATGTTGGCCCGGTTTGCCGGAAAGCATATGGTGCGTGTTCTTGGCTACGCAGCCATACCCATCCTCTTGGGGCCGATCCTGGGCCCGGTGATTGCGGGAGCCATTCTTCAGCATGCGACCTGGCGTTGGCTCTTCCTGGTTAATCTGCCGATTGGTATCCTGGCGGTCGTACTTGCCTCCCTGTTTATTCCTGATGATGACGTCAAAAAAGCGTCTACCCGAGGTCTCGACCTGATAGGCTTTATCCTGGTTTCACCCGGTCTGGTGCTGTTCTTGTACGGGTCGGATCATTTGGGTGAGCAAATCGGGATCCTGGCGATGCTGCTGGCGGTTATTTTGTTGACGGCTTTTGTCTGCAAAGCTTGGAAAGACCGGGAAGGGGCACTGATCGATCTGCGACTCTTCGGGTACAGAACGTTCTCCGCGTCCGCTGTCACTCAGTTCACGACTAACGGTCTTTCATTCGCGGGCCAGATGTTGATCCCGGTGTACCTCATCCGGGCGTTGGGCGAATCGCCAAGCGTTGCCGGCTGGATGATGGCTCCCCTCGGGCTCGGAATGATGTGCACTTATCCTTGGTTGGGCAAGTTGACTCAGCGTTTTGGCATCCGAGGAACCTCTGCCGGAGGCGCGTCGTTGGCGTTTCTGGGTACGCTACCATTTCTTTATTTAAGCTCCCATCCTCTCAATTTGCCGATTCTCGCCGGCACTCTGTTCATTAGGGGGATGGGCATGAGTGCGGTAGGCGTTCCGTCGATTTCTGCTGCTTATGCTTCCGTGCACAAGGAGCAGCTGCCGATGGCAACAACGTCTTTGAACATTGTGCAACGTCTGGGCGGTCCCACACTGACGACCCTTTGCGCATCCTTTCTCGGTTGGGAACTCGCGGTTGGTTCACCCGCCATTGTCGGGAACGCGTTTACGATTGCCTTCGCCCTCTTATGCAGTCTCCACGCGCTACTGATTGTGGCCGCTGCCAGGCTCCCGCTTTCCTTGGAAAAGATTGAGTCTCCACGGGAAAAGAGCCAGGAGGTAGAAGCCAGGGCGTAGGCGAGCTGGCGACACGGCGACACGGCGAATGGGCGCGTTCTTGTCCCGAAGGGACCCAAGGACTCTGGGGTTTAACCCCAGGTATCGGTCCAAGAAAATGCGTCCCGCCCTGAAGGGGCGGGAGGAAGGTGCACGCAATGTTAGTAACCGCACACATCGAAGGAACTTCAGAACGACCCTCTTCCACCCTTTCAGGGCGGGCGTTGTTTTTGTTACTACCTGGGGTTAAAACCGGTTAAAACCCCAGGCTGAGTCCTTGAGTCCCTTCGGGACAAGAACGCGCCCATTCGTCGTCTCGCCGTCTCGCGCTTTCGCGCTTTCGCGCTTTCGCCGTGTCGCCGTGTCGCCTACGCCCTAGCTCCTCCGTATTCCCTTCTAATCACCTCGAGAAAAGCTCGAACCGTCGAAGCGCGGCTGTCACGCCTCCAAACCAAGGTTAGGTCACTGGTTCGGCATTGCCCTTTTATCGGTCGATATGTCACGCCGGGTAAACTTAAATTGCTGAGAGAAGCAGGTACCAGGGCGACGCCGAACCCGCCTGCCACGATAGTGACCACGGCCAAAGCCCCAGTCGCTTCCTGTGCGATCCGAGGTACGATTCCATATTCGCGGAAGATCTGGAAAATTGAGTCCGCGTAGCCCCATCCTGGTTGAAGCGGGGGAACGATCAAAGGCTCGCTGGCCAAAGTCGTGATTCGGACGCTTTTTTGCTTGGCTAAGGGATGTGAATCAGGCAATGCGACCACGAAACGTTCGTCTTGGATAGTCTCGAAACAGAACAGTTCGCGGCTTAAAAATGTAGGTGATCGGACCAGGGCAACACTCATCGCACTCTCCAATAATGATTCCGCGTTTTTGATACTCACAATCTCCAAGAGGTCGACTACCACCGTGGGGTATAAGGCATGATATCTTCGAAGAATCCTCGGCAGAACCTCCGGTGCAGCGGACGGACTGAAGCCGATCACTAGACGGCCGCTCTCGCCGGTGTGCGTCCTGCGCGCAGATTGGATTGCTGTCTCTGCCTGACGGAGGAGTCGTTGCGCCTCGTCCAGAAAGACATGACCGGTGTCCAGGAGTTCTACCTTTTTCTTGGTCCGGTAAAGTAACGGAAATCCTAGCTCCTGTTCGAGCTGTTGAATTTGCTTCGTTAATGACGGTTGAGCGATACGGACACGGCGGGCGGCTCGTGCAAAATTCAATTCCTCGGCCACCGCCACGAAGTATTTCAAATGCCGGAGCTCCATACCCCTATAATAGCCGGAAGCCATCAATGTCGAAGCTTTAATATATTGGAGTACACGCAATCTCCGGAAGAAGATGTGTCCGTAACGGTGACCAGTTGTCCGTCTAGCCTTCGACGGTGCTGGGACCATGGAAGGAGAATTATGCAAACGCTCGCTTTCCTTTGGTACGAGCTGAAAGCAGCAAGACGTCACGTTAAGGAAGCAGTTGCCGAACCTCAGCGGTGTCGCAAAGTGGATTTTAGTTTACTAACTCGTGCGTCAGACTCGCGTGTGGTTGATGAACGCGCGCGGCCCCGCTGGCATCTGTCCTTGCGCTGGATAGCAAAGAAAGATGCCGGTGTAAGGAGCGGACCATTTCTGCAGGAGCGGTACTAGCTTTCGCTTCCGCAACCGGAATTGATCGCGGCTTGACAATATTCTCGGTAGCTGTTGCATTGGCTAGTACCTGGCGTTAGGAAGCCGCTTGGTCAGGGCCGAGAAGGGCGACCATCCCCCCGATGGACACGCTCGAACAACGCACGATGGCAAGGGTATCTGCGCGTCTGATTCCCTTCCTGGTTGTCTGTTATTTTGTCGCTTACCTCGACCGGGTCAACGTCAGCTTCGCTGCGCTGACGATGAATAAAGATCTCGGCCTGTCCGCCTCTGCCTATGGTCTGGGCGCAGGTATCTTTTTTCTGGCCTATGCCCTCTTGGAGGTACCATCCAATCTGCTTCTGGCCCATTTCGGTGCGCGCCGCTGGATCGCGCGCATTATGTTTACCTGGGGGATCATGTCAGGGGCGATGGCATTCATCGGCAACGAGACTTGGTTCTATGTCGTGCGGTTCTTATTGGGTGCGGCAGAAGCGGGTTTTTTCCCTGGCATGATCTTCTACCTGACACTGTGGTTTCCGGCGGCGTATCGCGGTCGTGTCATCGGCTATTTCATGGCGGCGATCCCTCTTTCGACGGTCATCGGCGCGCCGGTATCGAGTGTGTTGCTGGGATTGGATGGAGTTCTCGGTATGCATGGCTGGCAGTGGCTGTTCATCTTGGAAGCAGTGCCGGCGCTGCTGCTGTCAGTTGTGGTTGTGTTCTACCTTACCGACAAGCCCGCTGATGCTGGCTGGCTGCGTGACGACGAACGGCGCTGGCTTGTCGACCGGCTGGCAGCCGAAGAGCGGCACCGCGTGGCGGTGCGACATTATGCCGTCATGCAGGCTTTACTCAACCCGCGCGTCCTGGCGCTCAGTCTGGTGTATTTCGGCGCTGTGGCCACCAATTACGGATTAAGCTTTTTCCTGCCGCAGATCGTAAAGGCGTTCGGCATGTCCAACCTCCAAACCGGCTTCGTGTCGGCCATCCCGTATGTGGTGGGCGTGGTCGGCATTGTATGGTGGGGCCGGCATTCAGACGCGAAGCTCGAACGGCGCCTTCACACCGGCTTTGCTATCTTTGTCGCCGCCGCCGGACTGACCGTGGCCGCATTTTTGAACGATCCAATCGCGAAGATGGTGGCGTTTAGCGTAGCCGGGTTCGGCATCTTTGGCTCCTTGCCGGTATTTTGGACTTTGCCTACCGCCTTCCTGTCCGGAGCTGCGGCCGCAGGTGGTATCGCCATCATCAACTCAATTGGCAATCTCGCGGGCTTCGTTGGGCCATCGGTGATGGGCATGATCAAGGACGCCACTGGAAGCTTTACCAATGGTTTGCTGGTGCTGGGCGGAGTGGCCGTTGTGGCCTTGGTCATTGTGCTCTTACTCGGCCATGACAGGGCATTGGAGCGCACCCCGGAGCTAGACCGGTCACGAGCCCGGTAACGGAAGCGCCGAGAACGCCGGGGTCGCCGGGAACGCCGAGAACGATCGATCATACCGTGCCCTACGGGACAGAAAACCTTGGGATACGCCGACGTAACTGTGTGAGCGGGCCGCCACCAGCAACCAGCAACTAGTCACCAATCACCAATCACCTTTCACTAATCACCTCTCACCGTGCCCACTCCGCAGCGGTTTTTCTTCCATTAAAAGGAGAAAGATATTAGTGATTACTAACCCGATGGCGGCGGCCAGGAAAATCGTGGCGAATGCAGATCTACCCTGTGGTCCAAGATCGCTTAGCACCTTGGCGGTCTCGGCATTTTGAGCCAGGCCGTAGCTGAGAAAAACGGTGCCGAGCACTGCGACGCCCATGGCGCCACCGAGCGCCCGCAGAAAGGTTACGGCGCCAGTTGCTACACCGAGATTTGCAGGGGCAACCGCGTTTTGCACACTGATAACGACTAATGGAAATGAAGTCCCGATTCCGGCGCCGGCGACCATAAGAACTGCTTCCAGTCCAAGGTAAGGAAATGAATCGGCCCAGAACGCCAGCGCGAAAAGTGCAAGTACCGCTATTGTTATCCCCGTCAAGGCAACGCGTTTATAATGTTTCAACCGAGTTGTCATCCAGCCTGAGAACGCGGCGCCGCATACCATGCTGCCCATCAAAGGCACCAAGCTCAGACCGGCGCTGCTCGGGTCGAGGTGACGAACCCCTTGTAAATAGAGGGGTATATAAACACTGAGGCCTAGATTCACGCCCATAGAGAAAAAGTTCGACGCACTTGCAGTTGCCACGATTGGATTTTTTAACACCTCAATCGGAAGAAGTGGCTCGTCGCAATGGCGAATCCTTAAACCAAACAGCACCCAAAATACGAGAGAAACGACCGTTAGTCCGAGAATTGGCAGTGAAGTCCAGGCAAACCGCGAACCACCCCACGTCAGCACCAGCATCAAAGAAGTCGTTGCCAGGACCACCAAACTCGCACCCGGCAAATCCAGCCGGTGATCGCTGCGGACAGGAGGCAACTTCTTTAAAGGGTTGTTCAAAACCACAATGGCGAGCGCGGCTAACGGCAAATTAATCCAGAAGATCATCGACCAATGCAGCTTGTGCGCAAGAAAACCACCGACAACCGGTCCCGCTAAACTAGCAATCCCCCACATGCCCGAGATGTATCCTTGGTATTGCCCTCGTTCACGAGGAGCAACCACATCGCCGATGACGGTCATCGCCAACGCCCCTAAACCGCCACCACCGATGCCTTGGATTGCTCGACCGATGACGAGCACTAACATCGATGGTGCCAGAGCCGAAATGATCGATCCCACGACAAAGATCCCGATTGCTCCAAAAATAACGGGGCGACGTCCTCTGATATCTGCCAACTTTCCGTAGAGCGGCGTCACTGCTGTTGCCGTGAGGAGATAAGCGGTCACGATCCAGGAAAGGTATTCTGCATTTCCCAGCGACGAGCCAATGGTCGGTAATGCAGGCGCGACAATCGTTTGATCAAGCGCGGCTAGAAACATTGCGAGCAGGACGCCCACAATGATCTCTGTCCGTGCGGCTGGATCGATGGTTTCGCTTGAACTCGGCCGGCTAAATTCCGTTTGTAGTTCGCGGTTCATGCTAGTTGGTTCACTGTTCACAGTTTACGATTCGCGGCAAAGCCGCGTTCTTCTGTATTTATCTCGTTCGGAATTTATCTCATTTCGGCTGGGTGGGCACTTCTAGGTTTCAAGCGTCGTTTTCCATTCCGGCCACATGATTTTTTTTTGCCCCGTGGAGCGTTGCCTCGCTTGCGAGGCCGACCGGGCCGCGGTCCGATGAGTCTCGTCCCGCGACCGCGCTCCAGGGTGCCGACCGCATCGGCCTCGCGAGCGAGGCAGCGCTCCACGGCTTCACATTCAGAACGAAATCATTTCGCTGGGCCTTTGTTGTGGTTAGCCGTTGGGGTATGACTGTCCATTTCATTCGTCAGCGATCCCTAACCTGGCGCGCAGCGATTCCTCACTCTGAGTCAAATCGACCGGCTCGGCAGAAGGCTGACGAGCTCTTAATCCTGTATCCCAGTATATTTCGATCATATTTCCGTCCGGGTCATCAAAATAGAAGGCGAGCGAGGACCCGTGGTTGAACACCAATTTAACCGTTATCTGACGATCACAGACACGTTGGTAGTAAGATCGCCGCTCTGCGAGTGACGCCACTTTGAAGGCGACATGCCGGAATTCCGGGTTCGCTACGAGGGCGATTTCATGACCCTCTTCCTCCGGCCGGCTGCAGAGGAAAGCGGAGGCCCCAAGCGGGTGTTCTGCGGAACTACCACCGACAATTTGCATGCCCAATACCTCTCGATAGAACTCCGCCGTCACGGCCGGATCTTTCGCATACAAACCGACGTGATGGACCCCTGTATTGCTGCAATGCGGTTCTGTTTGTCTCATGCCTATATCTGCACCACTAAACAGAAATAGAAAAATCGTATAAGTCTATTTGAGTAATCGTAAATATGTCTAAGACTCACTAGGTATGGAACTCCGACATTTCCGCTATTTTGCTGCGGTGGCTCGATACCTTAATTACAGCGAAGCTTCACGCCGTCTCCACGTCGCTCAGCCGGCTATCAGCCAGACCATTTTGGATTTGGAAGAGGAAATCGGGGCCAAGCTTTTCCTGCGCAATAAGCGCAATGTTCGTCTCACGGCCGCAGGGACGGCCTTACTCGGCGAGGTTGAAAGCATTCTGGAGCGGTCCGATGAGGCAACCCGGACGGCGCAACGGGCTGCGCGCGGGGAAGCGGGGATCCTTCGCATCGGATTCGTCGCTGCAGCGACAACGCCCATTTTGCCTCTGCTGGTACAGGCTTATTTGCGACGGTATCCGGACGTTGAGCTTCAACTTCACCTCCTGAGTCCCGACCAGCAGCTTGCTGCCTTTGATAAAGCCACGCTCGATCTCGGTTTTTCGCGACCGTTGCCGCCGGAACGCCGACGCTCCTTTGATGAAGAGGTCGTCTATATTGATCACCTGGCGGCGCTCCTTCCTCCAAAACATCCTTTGACCAACGAAGCAAGGATTAGATTGGAACAACTAGCCTCTGAACCTTTTGTGCTCGTTCATCGTGCAGGAGCGTCCGGCTTATTTGATGAAGCGGTGGCAATGTGTCGTCGCGCTGGCTTTTCTCCCCAAATTCGGCATGAGCCAGAGCTCCTGACCACGGTTTTTGTGCTGGTGGAATCCGGGCTTGGCGTCTCGCTAGTACCAAGCTGCGCGCGCGGTTTCGAGCGACAGAAAAGCGTCCGCCGGCCATTGGCGGTTCAATCAGATCCTATCCCTCTATGTGCTGCCTGGCTTCGCGGCTCTCACAGTCCGACCCGAGAAGCTTTTTTGGACGTCTTGCGCTCCCAAAAGCCAGCCATCCAGAAATGCATAGCCGGTTTTGTTAGAGCTCAGTTAACATGATTTTTTCGCGAGGCAGAAGCGGTCGGCAACATGGAGGCCACGCCCGCAACGCTTAGCGTAGCGAAGCGGGCGGGGGAGCCGCTTTTTCTCGAACCCCGTTTGCACGCATATTGGTTAAGCCCCGCGTTTACTGGGTGGGCGTGTGCGAGCAGGCGACTCCCGCGAAGGTCTCCTGAGGCTGCCATGACCCAGCGCGATTGATTTTGTTTCCGATCAACGCGATAAGGCCAAACCTTGCCATGAGACGTTTCCGGGAGCCGCCTGTCGACCCCGAACCCTTTCGGTGGCTAGATAACACCTCAGTAATACGGCGGTCGTTTGCGCGATCGGCTCAGGTTACGGGGCAAGTTCAAAAGCGGCTCCCCTCCAGGGTGCCGCGACCCGGTCGGCCTCGCAAGCGAGGCAGCGCTCCACATTCAGAACGAAAATATCACCTTCGTATCCACATACGGCGCATTGTCAGCCTTCAGGTTTTCGTGAATACGATAGTAATCGAAGTCGCGGCCCAGCGCTTCTCCCGCTTCGGTTTGCACCGTAGCAAACGGTAGAAGTTTCAAGCGTAGACCAGCTCCAAGCCGAATTTCGCGATAGGTAAGGACGGCGTTGTTAAATTGAGGCCGGCCGATCGCGGTGCCGGTCGAATCAGGTACCCGAAAATCCCCGCCATTAAATTGACCAGCCGCAAACAACGTAATCCTGCGAGTCAGTTTGAAGTCGACCTCCGGCCGGGGCACGGTCAAATTAAAGGTCAATACGTCGCTCGGCTGCCAATGAACCCCGGCCACTGGGAAGACAATGGGTTGTGCGTCTGATTTAGCGCGGATGCCCAGCAGGAAAAAAAGTCGATCATCACCATTAGGAGCGTAACGAATCGCAAGCATTCCCCCGAGTTGGAAATCTCTGGTCGTAAGTTTGTTGAGGTCGCCGCTGAAGTCAGGCGCCACTTCTCCTAAAATCGAGAACCTGGGGGACACTTTGTACATGAAGCCGAATGTGGCCCCGAGAGTCCCCAAATTATCTACCAGCGGGATACGAGGAAAGGGATTCGGATTTCCTAAGTCAAAAAGGAAGTTGTTATAAAAGCCGCCAATACTGAGAGATAATTGGTCGTTGATCGGCAGATTCAAACTTGCTCGTACTCCGATCTGTTGTTCACCAATCCGGCCGTAGGCTGACTGACTATTTGACAAGTTTTCCCGAGCTAAGAATGAATAGTCTACGGTTAGATCAATTGTTTTAGAGAGATCCAGCGACGGAGCAGGCAACGGCTGAATGGCTTTAGTAATGGGTTCTTTGTCCGAATCCGTTGGATTCAGGGTGTCAACCTGTTGGCCTGATGCACCGGCTGCCAAAATCAAACCGAAAAGAACTGTAATTAGGCCTCGGCTGGTTTTCGGCCACCTCACGAAGCTGGCTGTGGACGATAGGTAAGAGATTCTCCGGTGCTCGTGTGGGGTCCCAGAAGGCGTTTCCATCCCGGTAAATAGAATCCGGGAACAGGCCTAACCAGTTATAGAGCGTAAGCGCGGAAAAAAGCGTATGAAGCCCCATTTGGAGCCGCTGAACGTGCGGTTAGCGGTTGGCCGTGGAGCGCTGCCTTGCTTGCCAGGCCGACCGGGTCGCAAACCTTTGGACCAAGTCGGAGTGCGCTCCTCGTGTTCCTAGTACGGTGCACTTTTCCCAGTATTCCTATTTCGCCAAGGCGCCATATCGCCTTCTTACAGGACTTCGTGCCACGGCCTCGTAAGCAAGGCAGCGCCCGACGTGCCCACCGCATTGGCCTCGCAAGCGAGGCAGCGCTCCACATCTTGTCCCTGCCGGACAGAAATCTGGCAAGCGTGACCGACTTAATTAACGCGTTGGCTGCGTGAGTGTTTTTCTTTACCGGTCGAACTGAGAATACCGCTCCGCGCAAGCTTGGCAATCGTGGCGGCAAGCCGATCAGGGATCTCATCATCGTCGATCTGTCTCGTGATCATGCGGAAAATTGAATAGCCGTACATGAGATCCATTAGCAATTTGATATCTGTGTCCGGCGGAATTTCTCCGCTATCGATTGCCGCTTGAAACACGAGCGCGGTAAAAGCCTGACGTCTCGGAATAAAGACCTCACGCAAATAATGAGCGCCTTCTTCTTCGAGAATCATTTCCGATAGAATTAGGCGATAAAGTGAGCCCATGGACCCCGTTCGCCAGAATCGCCAAACTTGTCGAATCATGGCCGCGAGATCTTTTGCCAGATCCTTTCCTTCGGGCTCAGTCAACTCTTGTTCAACTGCCTGATCGTAGACTTCCAGTAAGAGCGCGGGTCGCGAGGGCCACCATCGATAGATGGTGGGTTTTCCGCATCCCGCCAATTTTGCTACGGCCTCAATGGTAAAACGTGTCGGTCCTTCCTTGGCCAGCACTTCGGTTGCGGCATCAATGATCGCCTGGTGCAGCAACGGATTGCGTCGATTTCCCGTTCTGGGGCGGGTCGGAGCCGATTGTTTTCGGGGCATGGAGGAAGGTCGGTTCAGCGAAACTTCCTCGCAAGCAAGCAATAAGGATTGCGAGGGTTGATTCGGGTGAAAGGCTGCTGGGTAGGCGAATCATAAAAGCATTTGACTCTTTCTTAATGTTACGTTACGTAACGTCACACGATGAGCTCCCAGACGCAACCACTAAATCCTTCTCCCAGATCCCTCTTTCCCTGTCCGCTCTGATTGTCTCCAAACCGTTAGAAAATTTATGCAAGTCAAAGAAAACACGCTCCCACTCAACCATGTCGCGGCTCGACCGCCTGCGGGTAGCGCGAATCAAAAAGACGATGCGAAGCAAAAAGCCGGACCTGGGAATGGTCCACCCCGCCGTTTTCTAGTCATCGGCGCCGTCATTGCCGTCCTCGGCCTGTTCTTTGGGGTCCGGTATTGGATGTATGCTTCTACCCACGAGGACACCGATGACGCTTATGTAACCGGTAACACTCACCAGATCAGTTCCCGGATTACGGGCACGGTCCAGCAGGTGTTAGTTGACGATAACTGGCACGTCACCGCGGGACAGCCGCTCTTGAAGCTCGATCCGCGTGACTATGAAGTGGCCTTGACTCAAGCCCACGCCAACTATTTGCAAGCCAAAGCTCAGCTCGTCCAGGCAAACGCGCAGATCCCACTGGTCGAAGCTCAATTAGCGCAGGCTCAAGCTCAAGCGGACTCCTCCAAGGCGAACTCCGACTATCTGGAGCGCACATTCGAACGGGATAGCCAACTGTTCTATCAGGGGAGAGGAGTCATTTCTAAGCAGGACCTGGATACCGCTCAATCTCAGGCGCAAACCAACCTCGCAAGTTACAAAGCGAGCCAGGCAGCGGTAACGGTGGCCCAGGAAAATCTGAAGGTGGCCCAGGCTCAACAGCAGGCTGCCAGCGCTCAGGTTGACGCTGCGCAGGCGCAGGTACAGAACGCTGAACTGCAGCTTTCCTACTGCACGATTGTCGCTCCGGTTTCCGGGCGCATCGCCCAAAAAACGGTCCAAACCGGGAATCGCGTTTCCGTCGGACAGGCTCTGATGGCGGTGGTCGAAGACGATGTCTGGATCCTGGCCAATCTCAAAGAGACCCAGCTGGAAAGAGTCAGGGTTGGTCAGCCGGTCGACATCAAAATCGACGCACTCCCGCACTACCGGTTCAAGGGCCGGGTTGACAGCTTGCAACCTGGAAGCGGCTCGAATTTTGCCTTGCTTCCGCCGGACAACGCCACGGGCAACTTCATCAAGATTGTCCAGCGCGTTCCCGTGAAAATCCTGTTCGATCCCGAAAGCATCAAAGAAGTTCGCGACAAGATTGTGGCCGGCTTATCGGCAGTTCCGAGCATCGCGGTTACCGAAAAAATGATCGACAAACCGTATCAGGATAATCAAGAGGCCGAGAAACCCTCGCGCCAAATTGCCAGCCAACCGATCACACAGATTCAGGGTGTTCCGCCAGCCGGCGTTGTACAATAAGGAAACGCCGCGATCGCCGGCAACGCCGGGATCGCCGGGAACGGGGTCTCGTTCTTCGCGTCTCACTGCTTACTGCTTACTGCTTACTGCTTACTGATTACTTTTTGCCTCTTGCTAGGCGCCAACGACTTCTCGCGTTATGACAGCACCATCAGAAGAACATGTCAGCTTACGCACCTGGATGGCGGTGCTGGGCACGATCTTGGGGGCTTTTATGGCGGTGTTGGATATCCAGATTACCAACGCCTCGCTACGGGAGATTACGGGCGGTATTGGTTCCACTTCGGTTGAAGCCTCCTGGGTTTCCACCAGTTATTTGATTGGAGAGATCATCACCATTCCGCTCACTGCCTGGCTGGGACGGGTCTTTGGCACCCGTCTCTATCTGTTAGTGAATGTCTCGTTGTTCCTGCTCTTTTCCGGACTGTGCGGAACAGCCACCGAATTGACGCAGATGATCTTTTATCGAGCGCTGCAAGGCTTTACCGGCGGTGTTATGATCCCGATGTCATTCACGGTCATTAACACCCAGCTGCCACCTTCGAAACGCGCCGTTGGGTTAGTGCTCTTTGGGATCACCGCCACAATGGCGCCCGCCATTGGGCCTTACATCGGGGGGTTGCTCACAGACAACTATGGCTGGCCCATGGTCTTCTACATCAACCTCATTCCAGGCGCAGTGATGCTGGCTACGATCTTTTTTGCCATCGATCCAGAACCCCTAAATATGCCGTTGCTCTGGAAGGGCGATTGGCTGGGCACCGTGTTTATGGCCATCGGACTTGGCTCGCTCATTGCGTTTCTCGAGGAAGGGCAAAATGACGATTGGTTTACGAGCGTTTTCATCCAACGCTGTTTTGCGCTCGCGGTGATTTTCATTCCTCTTTTTATTATCTGCGAGCTCGTCAGCAAAACTCCAGTGGTCAATCTTCGACTACTGCGGATCCGGAACTTAGGTTTAGCTTGCGCAGTAAATTTTATCTTGGGGGCAAGTCTCTACGGGTCTGTGTTCCTTTTACCGGAGTACCTTGAGCAAGTCCAACAGTACAGCGCCAGCCAAACCGGCGAAGCCATGGTGTTGATCGGGCTCCCGCAACTTTTAATATTCCCGATGGTGCCTCGTCTGATGAAACGATTCGATCTCCGTCTGATCGTTTTTGTCGGAGCGCTGATCTTCGGTGGCAGCTGTTTATTGAATATCTACATGAATCCCCAATTCGGCGGACCGCAATTTCAGTTCGCCAATATCATCCGCGCGCTCGGGCAGCCGTTCACCATTGTTCCGCTCTCCGCTTTGGCTACTGCCGGTTTATTGCGCGAACAGCAAGGCGACGGATCGGCCCTTTTCAACATCATGAGAAACCTGGGCGGCAGCGTTGGCACCGCGTTGTTGAGCACCATGATCACTCAGCG
>JAFAIO010000445.1 GCA_019236675.1 Verrucomicrobiota bacterium | reverse complement strand
GATGAGGAAATATCATACTCGTCGCATGTGCGAGGGTTTACGCCGGCGTAAGTCGGTTCGACGCGCCATCGTTTCCAATTAGAAAGTGAGGATTTTGTGATCCACTACCATTTTGATACGGAACCAAGAGAGTCCGTCCGATATGCTCCTCATACCCGCACTCTAAGCGACTATCCGCTGCTGATCGGCGAAGTATTACGACGCAGCGATCTACGACGTGAACGTCGCAGTAAACGATCTCGGCTGGTTCGAAGAATGGAACACATTTTCGGCAAGCACTAGGAACTCTAACGTTTCCAGTCGGGAGGCTGCGACAGAAGGGGACAACGGTGAAAATTGACGGTGCCGTGGCAGCCCTTTCCTGGCGCTTTGGCAACAGATCCCGACTAAGTACAACCCGTAGCCGTTCATTAGCAATGCAGGTGTAGTCCGGTCTGCTCGAATCGTGTTTCTTTAGGAAGCGAGGTGGCGATTATGCGTAGAAATTCCTTAGATGTTTTTGCGCGCTACTTAAGCGCGCAAGCTCCCCAAGAAAAGGCGCCGAGCATTCCCAAGCCGGCCATCACAATCTCCAGGGAAACCGGGGCAGGCGCAGTGACAGTGGCTTATCTGGTTGCTCAACAACTGGACAAAGACTGTCCGGGTGAGCCCCCATGCCCCTGGGCAATCTTCGACCGTAATTTGGCATCCGAGATTCTTAAGGATCACAATCTTTCAGCCAAGGTTGAGCGATTCATGCCGGAAGACTCGAAATTTCCATTGACCGACGTCTTAGAATCCCTGCTGGGTTTACACCCAATCAACTGGACGCTTAAGGAATACGCCAAAGAAACTATTCGAAAGCTAGTAATGAAAGGCAATGTGATTGTGGTGGGCCGAGGCGCTGGGATTGTGACCGCCCGTTTACCTCGCGTCCTTCATGTTCGCCTGGTGGCGCCATATCATTTTCGAGTTCAGCACTTTGCCGAGTTCTACCGAGTCACCAATGAGGAGGCGAATCATCTAGTCCGAGAGAGGGACGAGGCACGTCGCCGTTACGTACAAAGCTATTACAACGCCGATGTGCATGACCTGTCGCATTATCATCTGGTCATCAACACGGCACGAAACGGTTTTGAAGGAGCAGCAGAGATAATCAGTAACGCACTGGTCAACCGAATAACGCGATTTGGTCCAAAGGAAGAGCATGTCATCTCTGCGTAAGAAAAACGGCTTACAGAGATGATCACTACGTTGTTTTGGTAGCAGCGCGAAGTGTAGCGAATCTTTTATGAATATAAATGAGAGAGAGGAGGCGAACTATGAGTATCCCGCGTGTTCTTATCGACTGTTTGAATGCAAATGAAGTAGCCTACGAAATCTTGCCTCATGCTAAAGCCTTCACCGCTGCGATGGCTGCTTCGGCTGAGCATATTGCTCGGCATCAGCAAGCAAAGGTCGTTATGGTAAGCTCCAGACGAGGCTCCGCCATGACCGTTCTTCCTGCCGACCGCAAGCTCGACTTGCGAAAACTGAAGAGAATCATCCAAGAACCGGTCGGCTTGCAAAGCGAAGCGGAATTTGCACAAACCTTTCCTGACTGCGACCCAGGAGCGATGCCGCCGTTTGGTAATTTGTACGGTGTCCCGACCTACGTCGACCAGCATCTGGCGGACGAGGATTACATCGTATTTGAAGCGGGGACGTATACTGACGCGATCAAAGTCCGTTATGGTGACTATGAGCGGGCTGTGAAACCTCTAGTCGCAGATTTGGTTATCGATCATTCGGAGGACATGAGCACTTGGTCTTGATTTTAAGTCGGACCCAGGAACTAAAAATTTGCGTGTCGCAAAGCGGTTATGCTTAAAAGTCAGCGACTAACCGGTTGGCTAAAAACTTGATAGAGCTCAGGTTTGGCTTTGCGTGCGGTTCAGCCAGGCGAGCAGCTCTCGCTGCAGGGGCGCCGGCGAGATTCCGTCATCATCCGGGCCGGTGACCCCAATAACTGGAAGCAATGAGACCTGCCTATGCGCGAAAAAGACCTCGATCCCAGCTCTGGCGGCAAGGCAGCTCAATGAGCTCGGATGCGGGCGTTGTCTGGGCCCGAAGGCGAGTCAAAGAGCATTACGAGTGCAGGCGTTTCGTCTTCCAGTAGCCAGAGCCACAGGTCGAGCCAGACCCGAAGCGTGCCGGGCAGATACCTTTGACCCGATACGGCGACGGCTACTACGTCTGACCTGCGTGCCGCGCTTGCCGCCGCATTCCGGATGTCCCGGATCCCGAGCACGTCGAAGTTCCACATCTGTTCTTCGAGCGGCATGGCCGAAGCATGAGCTAAGCCTCCAAGGAACCGCCGAGCGTGGACACCCACAGCGAAGTTTTCATGAATCAGCACCGTTTTGCACATGGAACGGAGTCCTGCAAGTTAGTTTTCGACTACATTCTTTATGCCTCTGGTTCGGGATTTCCCTTATCTAGCCTCAGAGAACTCACGCAAACGCAGGGGCCACGAGCCTCAATATCCGTGGGTCTTGCTTCTGGTCTTGGGAAAGAATGGCTCGATGATTTTCTGCAGATCCGTGCTCTTACAGTTCGGACATTGCGGCTTTTTTGTATCGTGTTCTTTGATGGTTAACACTTCGCTAAACTTCTGATGGCAATCACGACAAATGTATTCGTAGAGGGGCATACTTCATACCTCCGGCTAGTGGTTGGGGGGATTCGGTTCAAACAGATCATCTACCCGTATACGGCGCGTGCTCTCCGTGGGTTGTTCAGGATGGACCGGAAATTGCCGAGAAAATCCACTCAAGACGCGGAGAACCCGGGATTACCGAAAAGTGCTCACACTGTCAGACTATGCCTGCTCAGGCAGCCTCGATCTGACACCACGGGGAGAAAAATTCGATTCGAGCACGCCGAGCCATACTCTGCAAGTAAGTGCAAGTAGTTGCGACCGCAGGCGCACCGGGCGAGTCGAAGAGGGTAACCAGTGCGGAATCTACGGGCTCGCCCAGCCAAAGCCAGAGATCGAGCCAGTCGCGGACATTCGCTGGTAGTTCGCTGTGACCTGATACAGAGATGATCACCATATCGGCTTTGGTAGCGGCGTGAACTGCGGCGTTCCGGACTTCGTGTATCCCGAGTACGTCGAAGTTCCACATCTGCTGCTGTATGGCACTATCCAACTTGCGAACCAATTGTTTGCAAAAGCGCCAAGCGTCAAGACCGGCAGCAAAATTTTCGTAAAGCATTACTGCCTGGAAAACCGGCTGATCAGACCGGCCTTCCAGGCTTGGCTTATTCAGGTCTGTGTTTGTCACTGACAATGGCCAGCTATACGCACCAAACCTTGGTGATTCAATTGGTGGAACGCCGCAACGAAGATAAGACTTTTGCCCGGTGGGATAGGATAAACTCCTAGCGGCTACCACCCGTTGCCTCGTGCGCCATCCAACTTGCAGCGTAGGAAATGAGCTGGCGAGCGGTCTTGAGCTTCAGTTTAGCCTTGATGTTAGAACAGTGCGCCTGAACTGTTTTTATGCTCAGGTGCATCCGGTGTGCAATCTGACCACTGGACAGACCTTGCCCTGTTAACTGAAAGACCTCGAATTCGCGGTCGCTCAGTTCCCGGACACTCGTGGATTCGGGCGTCTTTTTTGTAGTCACGAGCGTCTCCAGGATTTGTTGAGACGCTTCCTGGCTGACGTAGACCTCTCCCGAGAAAATGCGCCGGATAGCTTCAACGATGGTGTCGCCTCGGGCCTGCTTCGTCACATAACCGCGTCCACCGGCTCTCAGTACACGTTCGGCGTAAAGGCGTTCGTCGTGCATCGAAATGACGAGGATAGGCAGGGCCGGCGCCACTGCCTGGAGGTCTCTGATGAGCTCCAGGCCGCTCTTTCCGGGGAGGGTAATGTCCGTCACCACCAGGTCGGGCTCCAAGCGAATCACCGCGTCGAGAGCCTGCTCAGCCGTTTCTGCCTGGCAACAAACGCTAAGGTCCGGTTCGCTCAGAATCCATTTGACGATCCCCTCGCGTGATGTCGGATGGTCATCGACAACGATAATCTTTTTGGTTTGCCTTTCCTCAGTCTTGCTCACAGCCCTCATAATTAAACGTACAAACGACCCGGGTGCCACGGGGTTCGATGGAAGTAATGGAAAAAGTTCCATCGATAATGCCGGCGCGATACTTCATAATGCGCAAACCCATTCCGCCGGTTTTCTCCCAATCCGGCTTTAAACCCATTCCATTGTCGATAACACTTAGCGTCGCTCTATTCGCGTCGACAGCCAGTCGTACGATGATGGTTTTCGCTTTCCCATGCTTGACGGCATTGTGGACAGCCTCCTGCACAATACGATAAACATGGGAGGCCCGGGTACTTTCCTTCATTTGGAAAGAGCGCTCGCATTCTAGAAAGCACCGGATGCCGAATGAATCTTCTACGCAAACGGTCAATTCCTGGAGCGCCGGCACCAGCCCCTGTGATTGCAAAGATACGAGTGATAGACCGCTAGCGAGATTTCGTGCTTCGCCAATTGCTTCCCGGGTCCGTTCTGCTAACTGCGCCAATTCCTCTTTGTGTCTGGAGCTGACTGGCAACCTCTTGGCAACGAGTTCGGCCGTGAACTGGATGCCAGCAAGCTGTTGGCAAAGACCGTCATGAAGGTCATGGCCAATCCGGAGCTGTTCTCGGCTGCTGATATTTACCAGCTCGTTCTCCAGGTCGCGCCGCTCAACTGCCATGGCGAGGACATTCGCAATTGAGGCAAGAAAACGGATTTCATAATCACTGAATTTACGCGGTGTTTTCGAATAGGCGCCGAGCAGGCCGAAGCCTTGGCTGCGCCGCTGAATCTTCACGCTGGCGCCGCTGCGAATGTCGTGGTCAACCAACAACTCTGAGGCCCGGAAACGGAGCTCCGCGCGCCAATCCTCAACAACCACCGGCACGTTCGATAGAAGCGTGAATCCTTCTTGATAGTCATTCGGGGCCAGTATGGTTCTGCCAATCCAACCCGCTTTCGCACCGGCGCCGGAGCGAAACTGCAGCACGTCCCCCGGCGGAATGAGCTCCAGCACGTCGCACAAATCAACCTTCAATACATTGATCACCTTGGCGGTGGCTTCGTCGAACAATGAGCCAAGGTCCCGGCCTTCGAGTGCGTGCTGGCTAAGCTCGCTGACGGAATTTTCCTGTTGCCTCATAGCTCTCATCTCGAGCTCAGCGCGCGCACGGATGCTGATATCATGGATGCAGACAGCGAACTTTCGTTGACCATCAGTCTGAATTTCCGCCAGCGTGACCTCCAGTGGGAAGACGTCGCCCGCTTTGTTCTTTCCTTCTAAGCGATGGCCGATACCGCTGATCCCTTTCTCGCTTATAGAGTGCCCATCGTCCACTTGGCCGGATGAGGCCATCAATGCGGTGATCTGTCGACCGATCAGTTCATTGGATGTGTAGCCGAACATCTTGATTGCCGCGGGATTCATCGACTCAATCTGGCCATCCTCAGTTATCGTTATGACGGCCTCCGCTACGAGGTCGAGGATAACCCGAGTCCGCGCCTCGCTCTCATGTAAGGCTCGGGTTTGTGCCACGATTTCTCCCCGGAGCTTCGCCGTACCGATACTTCGAATCGTGAGGCCAATCTCGGACACTGCCCCCCCACGCTTAATGTGAACAAGATCCAGACGGCGAAAGATCCTTTCTCCGTAGTCCACGACGGCAAAATGTTGGGAGAGGTTGTCGATCTCCTCAGCCGGGCCTAAAACGAGAAAGCCGTGCGACTTGAGAGCATAATGGAAAAGTGAAACCATTCGATTCTGCCAGACCCTATCGAAGTCGGCGACCAGATTGCGGCAGGAAAGGAGGTCGATTTTGGACAACGGTGGATCCAAAATCAAATCCTGCCTGGCGAATGTAACCCTTTCCCGAATCTCTCGGCTGACTCGAAAGAATTTGGATTGCCTGGTGAAGAATCTCGCCAGTCGTTCGGAAGATACATCCGCCGCGATCGCATCCGTGTACAACGCGGTTCGCGCCACATCGATGGCCCTCGGATTAACGTCCGTGGCGAAGATCTGGAAGCGCGGCTGTTTTTCCGAGCGCTCGGCGACCTCCTGCATTAGTATCGCGATCGAGTAGGCCTCTTCTCCCGTCGCACAACCCGGAATCCAAATACGCACTGGCGTGTCATCGCGGCGGTTGGGCAAAATGTCTTTCTCGATAATGCTCACGAGGGCTTGGAAGACCTGAGGGTCACGAAAGAAGCTCGTCGCGGGACCAAGCAGCTCGTGGTACAGCAACTCGAGTTCGTGTGGATCTTTCCGGATCAGATCGAGATAATCGAGCGGCCGCTTAACTTGACGAACGTCCATGCGACCCTTGACACGGCGCAGGCTGGCGTCCGGATTGTAAGCGAAGAAGTCGTAACCGAGACATTCACGGACCTCAAGCAGGATTTTTCGTATAACTTCCGAAACGCTAGAACCTGCCTGCCCTCGGAGCAACAAACCTTCGAAGCCCGAGGCGAAATTGGCCGATTTTTGCGATCGTTCACCGGCCGGCGACATATTGTTTCTCAGCGCTTCCCGGGAAAGACGATACCGCGATCTGACGATCAAAACAAATTTAATGCCGATTTATGTATTTGGCCAACAACTTCTCAACGCTCGAACCCGTGCAACGGAACTCTCAGGTTTTCAAAAATACTCCCTTTCGGCACCTCGAATTCCGCGGTCGCGGGGTGCAACTCCAACCTAGGATGGCTCACCAAGATTCCAATACTCCAGCACTCTCGCCGGACACCCATCCGCCGAGGCCGATGCGGGACTCGCCGGGCACCACATTTGAGAACAGGTTGCCCGACTACGCTTTCGCTTTATGCTCAAGGTCGGCCTCGTCCCGCGGCCGCGGGAAGGCAGCGCTCCACAGCAAAGGTCGCGAAGCTGCTGTTTTGGTCACATGCGGAAAACGATTCTCTCAAGGAGCTGACTTTGTTCTAGTGCGCCACAGTTTGGCGTAGAGCTCGGATTAGGTTCTCCCCCCCTTCATGTTTGACGACATAGCCCTGAGCTCCGGCTCGAAGGGCTTTTTCGGCATAAGGTGATTCATCGTGCATCGAAACAACTACAATGGGGAGTTCCGGTAGGATGGCCTTGATTTCATCAATCAGCCCAAGCCCGTTTTTATCCGGCAAAGCGATGTCGAGCAACATGATATCCGGCCTTTTTTCACAAACCGCTTCTAGTGCTTGACTCGCGCTCCCTGCCTCGGCACAAACGGCCATATCGGCTTGATGATTAATCAGAAAGGCTAATCCCTCCCGAGACAAAGGGTGTTCGTCAACGATTAATACTCGAAATCGCTTCGCGTTCCTCCGTTGACCGGCCCTGATCATACTTCAGTTCAAACCAACAATCAGAGTTAAGCAAGAAAGGGCAAGCGGTCGAAGAGAACTGATTCGAAATGACCTGATTGTTAGTAGTACCTTGCCGGCATCATATAGGACGATGTCCTAGCCGCTACGGGTGAAGGTCCGAGGAAAGTCACTCTTAGGAGAATAGCAAACGGCACCTCCCAGCAGCTTTGTTCGCGACGTTGTAGACTCCTACTCGGGAACTATACCAGATCATTGTCGACATGCACGCACGGGAATGTTAGTACTGCCGCTATCTAAAGCGTATCGCCGCCGGTGTTAACAATTGGGTAGTGAAATGCAAGAGAGGGAGAGTCAACCCACTGAGAGAGTAGGACCCACAAAGGGTTATACTCCCATGCAAGCAATATCGATCCGAAGCGTACAGGCTCTGATTCGAAGTCTGGAAGGGCTTGGTGCCGCGGTAAATCTGAGACAGTTTCCATCAGCAGTGTTTAGCGCACTCGGGGAAATCATCGAGGGGGGCGTCTTTTCGTTGGTCACAGTTAACCTCAAAACCGGAGAGGTGGTTCGTGAGACTAACCACAATGTCCTAATGTTGTTGGAAACCAATAACCGGATTGTGGAAATGGCAGGTAGCCGATCGAGTCCGATGGTGCGGCCTGACGCCAAAGGTTTAGGTAGACTCACTGATTGTAGCTCTCAATGGCAAACTGAACAGACCGCGCATGACGGGGACAGCTTTGTCGCGGTTGGGGTAAGGCGACAGACCATGGTTACCCTCGATATTACCGGTTATCTCGCCAGCGTCAGCGTGTATCGAGATACGGCTGTTAGCGACGAAGAGGCTATGCTTCTGAGCTTGGCGGCGCCACATCTGGCGCTAGCGCATCGGAACCTTCAACGCCTGGAATCGTTGAGAGAGGCCGCGAATCAGGTGGTTCCCGGGCCAGAGGATCTACAGCGGGTTGGCTTAACTCCGCGTGAAGCCGAGGTGCTCCATTGGGTGATGAAAGGAAAACAGGACGGAGCAATCGCCGCTATACTAAAGATCAGCGTCCGGACGGTTCATCACCACATGGCCCATATCCTCAGAAAGCTCCAATCAGAAAGCCGAGCTTCGGCAGGCTATGAGGCGATGCTGAAATTGAAGGAATTGGGCAGACATCCACAGGCCGTGTAGCTCAGCCGTTCGCTAGTGCACCGTCCCTCTAGCGATGAGCTGTAAATATTGCAAAGAAGTTGGTACCACAGGAGCCTCGCGTGTCTGGATTTCAGCAAAAGTGTAAGGCCTGCTCCGCAGTACCGGCTATATGCTTATCGGGCCAACTTCCATTGCAACGAGGCACGCATCATCGCTAAACTGTCTGCCCGCCGAGAATCTCTGCACCTCTTCGATGACCTCATGACACAGTTGAACAGCGGGCAATTCGCGGCGTCTACTTACAGCTTCTAACAGGCGCCGATAATCGTAGATTTCTCCGGTAGGACCCTCCACTTCATATAATCCATCGGTAAAGAGAAGCAGCGTATCGTGCGGCGAGAGTTCACAATGGCTGTTGGGATAAACCGCGTCATCGAAAAGCCCGAGCGCCGGCCCATGCTGGCTGCCGTTGAGAGGGTGCGCGTTAGTACTATCTCTCTCTCGATGAATGCGCAAAGGATTGGGATGTCCCGCATTCGCGTAGCGCAGTTCACCTTTCTCCAAATCCGCGAGCAGGTAAAAAGCCGAGGCAAAGAGCGGGGCCTCACTATAAAATTCCAGTGTTGAGCGCAGCGCCCGATTGAGCCGGCAAAGGAACTCGCCCGGATCTCCTAAGTAATCTCGCAGTTGGCCCACCAAAGCACTGACGGTGGAGGCCACAAGAGCGGCACGGACACCATGGCCCATCACGTCGCAGATGAAAATCCCTGCGCTGGCATCAGAGAGCTTTAAGACTTGGAAAAAGTCGCCGCTCACGCTCATCGAGGGCTGGTAAAAGTGGTAAAAACGTACTGCAATCTCTCCCTCGGAAGCGTGATGAGGGAAGTGAGGATAGCGGTGCGGCAGCATAGCCTGCTGAAGCTCCCGCGCCATTTCCAGATCCTGCTCAAGGGCTTCATTCTTTTCGCGCAATTCTTTTGCCAGGGCCGCGAGTTTTTCTTCAGCTCGCTTCTTCTCCGTGATGTCGCGCGAGAGTCCAAAGGTGCCGATGATGTGTCCATTGGGATCTCGCAGCGGCAACTTTGAAGTGGAAACCCAAGTCTCATGCCCATCCGGCCAGGTCTCCTTTTCCTCCATGTTCACCAGAGGTTGTCCCGTACGCTGAATCTCCTGTTCATCGCGGAGCGCAGCCTCGGCATGCTCGCGAGCGAATATATCGGCGTCTGTCTTGCCGAGCACGTCCGTTGGATCTTGGAAGCCAAACAAGGCTGCCGTGGCGCGATTTACTGCAATAAAATGGCTCTCCCTGTCCTTGAAGTAGATGTGATCCGGTAGAGTATCCATTAGCGTCTTTAAGAGACAACGCTCTCTTGCGAGGGGATTCTCCATCTCGGAGCGCTCGCTGACATCCCAGCAGACGCCCGTTACCAGCACTGGTTTTCCCTGATTGTCACAAACGGCTTTTGATCTCGACCTGAGAGTGTGAACACTGCCATCTTTTGGCCAGACAACGCGGAACTCCCGTTCATACTCCGCACGGCTTTCAACTGCCTGCGCAAATTCTCTGGCTACCTGCTCCCGGTCCTCGGCATGAATCATCTCCAGGAACTGCTCGTAGCGCCCGCCGAAGGTTGAGGGCGTCAGACCAAAGAGTGCGTGCGTCCGCTCGTCCCAATGCATGGAGTGATCGAGCAGATACCAATCCCAGGTGCCCATGCCCGCCGAGCTAAGTGCAAGATAAAGCTGATCCTTATTGCGACGGGAAAGTTCCTCGTTTCCAATCGCCGAGGCTTTACTGCTTGCAATGGCCCGCTGCTGCGGCTCGCTCATGGTTCAAGGATTCTATCCCGCACTGAATGAATTGCCAATCACCATCCGTCCGTCAGGACGTGAAGTGGCATAGATCCTTGCTCGCCTCCGAGTCCAGCCGGATCCTGTCATTTATCAGGGTTTGCTCTGCCCTGACCTGGAGCGGAAAGGAATCGCCGGTTACAAGGGCTTCATCTACGCCAGTCAGGAACCATCGATGAGAAAATAGATACTGCCATTCGAATTGGCTGAACTGTTCAGCGAAGGCCCTAGCTGCCTGAAATCTAGTCTTTCTGAGATCAACGAATGGCGGTTTCATTTTCAGCCCTTCCACTAGGGCACTGTAAATGATCGGCATCGACTGCCAAGACACTCCCTTGGCCAAACCCGAGCGAAGCTGCCAAAGGGGTTGAACAACTGCACCATAGAGAGCGAAGGGGCGAGTGGAGATTGACCGCATGAATCATTATACTAACTGGCCAGTCCGGGCGAGGATGGCGGAATTTCTCGGTGCTGAATCAAACGGATCGAATCCTACGGCGGTCCATTTTGCAACGGCCGACGACGGGATGCAGGTTCCGAGTTCTGCTCGGGCATTGAGCGAGCTACCCACTAGCCTGCAAAGCAACTTGGAAATTTTTCGTTCGCTATGGGATAGAGAATCGCTACTGGTCGATCTGGATCAGCCATGTTGGCAAAATTTATACGTTACTGACTCACAAGATGGCCGCAGAAGTGTATGCGAACGTGCCCGGATTACACGAGGTATACGTTTGGTTGTGCAGCCAGATCGGCAAACCGATTGACCAGCCATTAATCGCG
The DNA here is from genome assembly GCA_019236675.1 of Verrucomicrobiota bacterium. Classification (GTDB taxonomy): domain Bacteria; phylum Verrucomicrobiota; class Verrucomicrobiia; order Chthoniobacterales; family JAFAMB01; genus JAFAVN01. The sequence continues at coordinate 1,070 of JAFAIO010000445.1, read as the reverse complement.
TCGGTGCAGCTGATCTTGCAAGACAACGTCGCGCTCACGGATGTACAACTGGCGGTCGAATCGGTTGTTGCTCGTGAATTAGAAAAAATCAACGAGTTCACCGCTCATCTGATTCAAGGTGAATGGACGGTGTGCTAGCCCGACTCCCCAGAAGCTAAGCTCTCATAGATCAAAGATAGGACAATTTAAGGGAAAGGTTGACCAACTTTGGAAGAAGCCTGGTATTTAACTTGCACGATTGTTAACTAGGAGGTGGGATGGAATCCCTCGGATGTCAATGCCGTCCGGTGAACAAGAAAATCGGAAGCGAGTGTTGATCGTTGATGACCATCCGATAACGCGTGCGGGGCTGGCTCAATTGATCAACCATCAGCCGGACTTGGAGGTCTGCGCGGAAGCTGATACCGCATCTAACGCACTCGCGGCGTTAAATGGGTACAAGCCTGATCTGGTGGTGGTCGACATTACGCTTCCGGATAAGAGTGGCCTGGAGCTGATCAAAGATATCACCGCGTTGCGCCCCGGACTTCCTATTCTGGTGATCTCGATGCACGACGAATCGCTCTATGCCGAGCGCGCCCTGCGGGCTGGAGCGCGCGGCTACATTACGAAACGCGAGGGTGGCCGAAAACTGACGCAGGCGATTCGAACTGTTGCCGGTGGAAAGATCTATCTGAGCGAAGGAATGGCTGGCCAAATATTAGAGGTTTTTTCCGGCGGGTATCGAGCGCGGTCTCCTATCCAACGACTCAGCGACCGAGAATTCGAAGTGTTTGAATTGATCGGCGAAGGTCTACCTACAAACGAGATCGCCACGAAACTCCATTTGAGCGCAAAGACAGTGAAAGCCCACCGGGCAAACATAAAACGGAAACTCAACCTTAAAACGATCACCGAGCTTATTTCTTTTGCTGCCCGCTGGATAGAGAACAGGAAGTAAGTATACTCCGCTACTAGCCGCGTACGAGGAGGGGCACGAATTTCCTGGTGCCTAACCCAGATGCCTGAGAAACCCAAGAAGCCTGGCAAAACTGCGAAGCCGAGGAAAGAGAACGCCCCCATCGAACACG
>JAFAIO010000416.1 GCA_019236675.1 Verrucomicrobiota bacterium | reverse complement strand
CGGGCCGGCCGGTCTCGTGAAAGCGGATCATTTTCGCGGTCTTATTCATGCAGGCGGACGGGGGAAACAGGGACATGGTGAACTAACATGGTGAGGAAGCAGTATAGACCGGCGCCATGATGCCGCCTACGCCTAGAACGGATCGTTATCGATAGCTCAAAAGGGTGAGACGGGGTGAGAAGTGAGAAGTGAAAGGTGGTGCTAAAGCGACCCATCTCGGAGCATTATACGTAACGGGACTCATCGGACCGAAGCGCGTACGTCGCGCCTTTCCCCTTTCGCTTCTCACTTCTCACTTCTCACCGCGAAGCGACCCCGGTGGACAAGAACGCTAAAGCGTCTCAGAGTTTAGCCATGAAGTTGAATTTGGGTCGGGTGATCAGGCGGCCCTGGGCGGCTTGTTTGGTTGGGGCTGCCGCTCTTGCTCTCCTGACTATCATTTGTGCACAGCTGCGCACGATTTCTTCGGTGGCCGCCCTTCTTTACATGGTCATCATTGTGTTGATCTCTCTCCAGGGGCGGTTCATTCCGGCTATTTTCGTTTCACTGGTTGCGATTGTTTGCCTGGACTATTGGTTCATTAAACCTGGTTTTCCCATCGCGTCGGCGGGCACATTGGATGTTGTCGCGCTAATTGCTTATTTGACCACGGCAATCGTTATCACGAGTCTGTTAGCTAAAGTTCGTAAGTCCTTTCAAGAGCTGCGCCGGAGCGAGGCTCGACTAGAAGAAGGCGAACGATTGAGCCATACCGGCAGCTGGACCTGGACCGTGGCCAACCGGGAAAACGCTTATTGGTCGGCCGGACATTTTCGTATCTTCGGATTCGAGCCGGACAAGGGACCAGTGCCTTATAAACGGGCTCTGGAACGGATCCATCCTGACGATGTTGGTTTGTTCGATACCCGTCTGAGCCAAGTAGTCCGCGAGAAGAAAGATTGGAACTTTCTCTTTCGAGTTGTGGTTCCCGGCGAGCCGACCAAGCATGTTCGTACGATCGGCCGGCCTGTCGTGGACGAGTCCGGAAAGCTGTCTGAGTACGTAGGGACGGTAATCGATGTCACTGAGCAACACCATTCGACGGCGGCGCTGGAAAAGGCATTTACTGATGTCAAAACGCTGAACGCAGAACTGACCCGGACCAATGAAGAGTTATTGCGCGAGATCCGTGAGCGGCAGGAAGCACAAGAGGCGCTGAGGACAAGCGAGCAACAGCGAATCACGAACTTAGCCCGGGCCAATGAAGCACTGCGTGGATGCCTGGACACACTGGCGGAAGTGCCGGAATTGGATGATTTCCTCGGGCAAGTGATGGCGTCGATCAACCGGTATTTGGGGGCGGGTCTGTCCACTCTTCGGCTTCTCAATAGCGAACGGAATCGTTTAACCGTTGAATTCGTGCTTAAGGAGGGACGGGTATTAACCCCGATCGAGGCAGGATTCCCCGCGGCGTGGCGATCCGTCTCTCCAGAGGAACAACATCTAGCGATCTATCAGAATCAGCCAACTACCGTGACGCACCTACTGGATCCGAAGTCACCAACACCGCCCGGTTTACGGGAGTACTTGATGGATCTCGGTATTCGGACTGGGCTGATAATGCCGCTGACATCTGGGGGTCAGATGCACGGGTTGCTGGCTTTCTATTTTTACGAGGAACGCGACTTTTATCCCGAAACACTAGAGATTGCGCGAGCGTTGGCCACCCAAGCTGGAATCGCTATTCACCTTACCCGTCTAGCGCGAACGGCTAAACAGTCTGCCGTCTTAGAGGAACGAAATCGTTTAGCCGGTGAGATTCACGATTCGTTAGCCCAAATTTTTGCGGGCATTTCCATGCAATTATTTGCTTCCATGGAAGGTCTGGAAACCCAAGAGAACTCTAGTCGTGGCTTTATCGAACGAGCCAACGAGCTCGCTCATTTCGGTCTGGCTGAGGCCCGGCGTTCGGCTCTCAGCCTTCGTTCCGACATCATCGAAGATTCAGGGCTCGTCTACGCCTTACAAATGTTAGTAGAACGCTCGAATATCCCGGGCCGGTTACGCTGTAATTTCAGTTCGAAAGGGTTCAAGGAAGAGATATTACCCCTGGCGGCCCAACAAGATCTGCTCCGAATCGCTCAGGAGTGCATCAGCAATGCCCTGCGCCATGCCAAGCCGACAATAATCAGTGTGTTGCTAAAGGGAGACCTATCGTTGGTCACGCTGGAGGTCAGGGACAACGGCACCGGCATTGAACAGGTTAGGTTGGAGAACGAAGAAGGATTGGGTATCGCCAGCATGCGAGACCGAGCCAAGCAGCTTGACGCTCAACTCGATATCCGGACGGCGCCGGGGCGCGGCACTACTGTTACCGTGCGCCTGCCGCTGCGCGGGGAGCAGTGAAAAGTGGTGGGAGAAGCAACGCAAGGAGACGGGCAACCTATGGGACTTATGCGACTTATGGGACTTATGTGATAGACACGCGCACCGGCACGGCGAGCACCAATCACCTTTCACTCCCGCTCACATTAGCCCTTCCGAGGCGGGCGTGTTTTATACTTTAGTATCATAGAATGGGGGCCGGGCATGGGTAAGGTTGGGTATGCCGGTAATAAAACTGTGCCCGAAATTGATTCTGGAAGGGACCAGGCTCACTGGTAAGACGGATCTGGCGCTCGCTTTGAATGAAAGTCCGCGAATCACTGGCGTCAGAAAATATCGATATCATTCACCGATTGTATCGGCGGAATGGAACGGTTTTACCCGCGCGCCGTATGGTTCTAGCCTGATTAACTTCGACGCGGGGTACGAAAAGCCCGCTATGGAAGCCTATCGGCTGTGGGTCAGCATGTTTGAACTTTACCGGTATTACTCTTGGATCATCGATCGTTTCCACATTTCGACTCAAATGTGGCAGACGATATACCGAGGACGGCGTTATCGGTTCGAATGGCTCGAATCCCGTCTGGCGGCGCTAGGATTTCGGCTGGTGTTCTGTTGGCGAGACCCTAGTTCTTTCGCTGAAGCTCGGGAGCGCCGGTTGAAGATCTCGAGTAATCCCTCACAATACGATGACCTGACCCTGTTTATCCGGGAACAGGGGATTTTACAAGAGTTAGTGAAGAAGTCGGGTATTCCGAGCTTGACGATCGATGTCACCGATTACTCGCTCGATGAACAAGTCGAATATATTGCCGACTGGCTTGACGCTACGGGAGGTCTGAATGCGACGGAAACAGCACCGGAGCCCAAGAGAAACATTATACCGGCCTTCCCTCGAATCGCCGATGACAACTGGATCGGTCAGCAATCCAGGATAGCAAACGGCATATAGCAAATTGAAGAATGGTTGCCCTGAACAAGCGCCTGAGCAGCGGATTTGCGATTTGCTATTTGCGATTTGGGATTTGCTATTCAGGATTGGAAACAATCCGGATCGCCCATTCGGGTAGGTTTGAAGCACCCGTTCCGCCAATAGCGACAGGCGACAGCTGAAACTAGGATTGTGATGTCACTAGAATGAGTCCAGAGATGTTAAAGACCGCAACGGCAGAACAGCTTGTTCCCGCACGAAAGACCAAGACACGTCGATGGGTGATTGGCGGAGCGGTCTTCGCGGCGGCAGTCGTCTTTTTTGCGTTCAAGTTAATCTCATCTCGATCGGGAACTCCTGCAGCGACATCCCAAAACCCCGCGATGAACGTGACCGTGGCGCACCCTGAGGCCGTAGGCGGCGGGATTTTACAGGTTTCCGGTTACACACAAGCTTATACTGAGGCGCCGATATACGCCCAAACCAGCGGCTATTTGAAGAATTGGAACTTCGATATCGGCGGCAAGGTCCATGCTGGTGATGTACTCGGAGAGATCGATACGCCGGAGGTCGACCAGGAGTTAGCGCAAGCAAAAGCGCAACTCGAAGTGGCACAAGCAGCGTCTCACCTCGCCGAAGTCACTTACCAGCGGGATCAAACGCTTTTTGATCAAAAGGTTCTGGACGCGGAAACTCGCGACAGCGCAGCCGATACGTACGCCGAAGACCAAGCCATGGTGGTTGCCGACCAAGCTAACTTAGATCGCCTAAACGCACTTGAAGCCTTTAAAGTGTTGCGAGCACCCTTCGATGGCATCGTTACCGCGAGAAATGTCGACGTTGGAACCTATGTTGCCAACGGCACTGGTACTCAGCTCTTCGTGGTCGCTCAGATCTCGCCGTTGCGTATTTATGTGCAGGTGCCTCAAGCTGAAGCGCAACTGGTAAGAATCGGTATGCAGGCCGACTTAACGCTGCCTCAGTTTCCGGGCCGAACATTTCAAGCGCGCGTTACCAACACTGCGGATGTAGTCGATCCGGCCTCGCGGTCGCTTCTCACCGAACTGCAAATCCCGAATGCGGCAGGCGAACTTCTTCCAGGGGCTTACGTTCAGATAACATTAAAGTTCGCAGGCACTTCTCCCTTCCTGACCGTGCCCGAAAACGCCCTGATTTTTAGACGGGAAGGTGCTGCCGTTGGTGTGGTCAACCAAAATGGCAAAGTCGAGATCCGCAAAATAACCATCGATGAGGACTTCGGCGACAAGCTGGAAGTTTCCACGGGATTATCTCTCACGGACCAAGTGATTCTCAATCCATCCGATAGTTTAGCGACCGGGATGACGGTGAAGATCGAGTCGGCGACGCCAGAGGCTAAGCAGTGAGGAAGCAAAAGATGTTTAAAGAACAGGTAATAACGTTTCTTTCTCATTTCACCAGTCGGCCTCGCAAGCGAGGCACGCTCCACACTCAGAACGCCGGCGAAGTCGGAAGGACGAGAACGAACTACGAATCATGAGCGAAAGTGTCACCAAGCCTGTGGCGCCTGGGCGGCCAGCTGAACCAAAGAAGAGGCTCGGTAAGGCGGTTATCTTCTATCTCGTTGCCGCGGCAGTTCTGCTTCTCGGCCTCGGGGTATTTGGAATCTATACTCGGAATAAATGGACAGCCGAGGTGCAGGCGCGCAACAATGAGGCCGCCCGCATATTGGTAGAAGTAGTGCACCCACAAGCCTCTGGCGGGGTTGTGCACTTGCAGTTACCAGGCGAAGCAATGGCGTTTACGGATTCACCGATTGCTGCTCAGACCAGCGGGTATCTGAAGAAATGGTATTTCGATATCGGGGCGCGGGTGAAGAAGGGGGACGTGCTCGCAGAGATCGATACACCCGAGGTCGATCAACAACTGGCTCAAGCTCAAGCGCAACTCAAGGTGGCACAAGCGGCCAGCGACCTGGCCGAAATAACTTACAAGCGAGATTCGGATCTGTTTAAGAACAAAGTGATTGCAGCACAGGATTTCGATACTGCCGCAGACGGTTACGCAGG
>JAFAIO010000397.1 GCA_019236675.1 Verrucomicrobiota bacterium | reverse complement strand
CCAAACCTGGCCACGCCGCGAAATCATAGTGGTGGATGATGGTTCGACGGACAGAACGGCCGCAATCGTGCGTCAATTTGCTTCGCGGGGAGTCAAGCTGTTGTCGACAGAGAACCGCGGCCTTTCTGCGGCTCAAAACCAAGCGTTCCAATTAAGTCATGGCGACTACATTCAGTGGCTGGACGCCGACGATCTTTTGGCCCCAGACAAGATTGAGAAGCAACTCATGGCACTCCGAGAAGTTGATAGTAAAAGAGTCCTTCTTTCCTCGCCTTGGGCCCCCTTCTTCTATAGGACCCGGCACGCCAAATTCGTGCATAACTCGCTTTGGGAGGACCTTTCCCCTGTGGAATGGCTTCTGCGAAAGCTGAGCGAACCCATTCACATGCAAAACGCGACTTGGCTAGTGAGCCGAGAATTGACCGAAGCGGCGGGACCCTGGAACACACGTCTGCAGTATGATCAGGATGGTGAATATTTTGCCCGTGTGCTATTGGCCTCTGAGGGTACCCGGTTCGTGCCTGGTACCGGAATCTTCTACCGAGTCACTACCACCAAGCGTATTAGCTACATTGGCAACTCAAATAAGAAGAAAGATTCGCTGTTCGTTTCAATGAAACTACACATTCAGTACCTTCGCTCACTTGAGGATAGCGAGCGGGTTCGAAGGGCCTGCTTGGCTTACCTCCAGATGTGGTACCATATTTTCTATCCTGAACGAGGAGATATCGTTAAGGAAGCGCAGGGGTTGGCGGGGGAACTAGGAGGCCAATTAGAGGCGCCACGCCTCCGATGGAAGTATGCCTGGATGAAACCGATGTTCGGATGGGAAAGCGCAAAATGGGCTCAGAGCGCACTTCCCCAAATGAAAGCCGCGTGCCTCAGAAAGTGCGACCGAGCATTGTTTTTGCTGGAGGAGAAGCGGGATACCTTCCGGTTGCAGATGAGCGTTGCCCGAACAAGTTAGGGCGGGATCTAATATCCTGCATCCTGAGAGCAGCTGAACCGCAATCCTCAAGAAGTCTTTCGCCAACAGGTTGATCATGGATGCCGGATTATCAATTTCCGTAATTATTTCGACTCGGAATCGCGCTTCCGAATTGCGACAGACGCTGATGGCGTTAGGGAAAGCTAAAATTCGTGCTGACTGGCAAGCGGAATTGATTGTGGTTGATAATGCTTCTACTGACGAGACGGCGGAGGTGGTTCGAAGCGCGACAGTCCCGAACATGAAGGCGGCGTATCTCTACGAAGCCACTCTCGGTAAGTGCAACGCGCTGAATACGGCGCTACGATACTCGCGTGGCGAAATTATTTTGTTTATCGATGATGATGTCATTGTCCCGGAAGATTGGGTAGAGCAGATGGTGACAGCCTTCAGGCAAGGCCGAGCCGACGCTGTCGTAGGCAAGACCGTACTGTCAGATGGGCTGGCGAGGCCTTGGTTAGGTCCACTTCACAGGTGGTGGTTAGCCGCGCCGGACGACCAAGCAGATGACACGGTTGAATTGATCGGCGCCAATATGGGTTTTCGTCGTTCTGTTCTGGACCGCGTTCCTAGGTTCGATCCGGAGATCGGTCCGGGAAAGCTCGGCTCCGGGGAAGAAACGCTGTTTGGTAAACAGTTGGTTGAGGCCGGTTTCAGATTAAAATACAGCCCGAACGCAGTGGTCGTCCATCGACCAAGTGAATTGCGACTCCGGCGTCGCGAATGGCTCAATGCCGCCCGTAAGAAAGGCCGTCAGACTGCCTACCTTCTTTATCATTGGGAACATAATGACATTCGAGCTCCCAGAATTAAATGGTTTCGGTACCTGCTTAAGCTCCATCTTCGGAGAATCGTAGAGCGTCCGCCTTCGCTTGATTCTGAAGGGATCCCTACCTGGGAGATGAATTATGTCCAGGACCTGGAAACTTGTCGGCAGTTCTGTATTGAACGTAGACGCCCGCGAAACTATAAGCGGCGGGGCCTAGAAAAACAGAGCGGTTTGCCGGACCATGGCGAGGCCACAGCTAGACAAACGGTAAGAGGTCTTTGTCAAGGGATTCTGAATGCTTTCAGGCGCCACCCGGACTCGGAGAGCGTGCCTCGGGATATTTAACAATTGTTACCCACTTCGAGGTGACCTATGAATCCGCTGTTAAAAGGCATCGATCGGTATGTGTTGATCGCGCTAATCGTGCTTGAAGCTTTGACCTGCTACAGTTTCTATTCGCGCGAGATTGCTTGGTATCCTCCCGGAAATTGGGATCAGTGTTCGTATTTGGCGGTCGCCTATCGCACCAAAGAACGAGTTCTCACGAACGGTTTTGGGCAGCTCGCTAACATTATTTGTAGTCCGTATAACACGGGCATGGCCCTCCCGATTTTAGGTGCTGTCTGCAGTCTCTGCTTCGCGGGGAGTCGGTTACCTGTACTATTTGTTCCCTTCTTGGGATTCATCTTGCTTCAGGCCAGCGCTTTCGTTACAGGTCAAACCGTATGGCGTTCGCGAGTGTACGGATACCTGCTATTGGGACTCATTCTTTGTCTGAACACCCCGTGGTATTGGGCGGGGGGGCTGTTCGATTTTCGATTTGATTTTACGGCTTTCTCACTGTTCGGGATCTGGGCCTGCGCTGTTATGCAGTCGCAAATCTTCCTAAACCGCCGCTGGGCGATTGCCTGCGGCCTGATTGGCGCGATCCTGGTGTTGTCCCGCTTTTTAACGTTCCTCTACCTGATAGGTATCTCCGCTGGCCTTGTTCTGGTGTTTACCGCCGTCGCACTATTGTGGCGCAGCAACCGGGAGCTCGCTCGCCGCATGTGGGGCCGGGTCCGTAATCTGGTGCTTAGCACCGGTATACTAGCCATCCTTGTTACCCCTTTCTTGACTTATAGTTGGCGGGAGATTTTTCAGTATTACGGCATTGGCCACCTGCTGGGCAACATTAGCAAGGCGCGTGCGCATCAAGGCGGTGTGGATAGTTTGGTAGATCAATTGTTTTTCTATCCAAACTCAGTTCTACGCGACCATTGGGGTGTGGCTTTTGTGCTAGGCGCAACCATAGTACTGGCCGCGAGCGCAATCGTAGCTTTCAGCAATCTATCGAAAACCAGTAAATTAAGTCTCGCTCTTCGGGACGAGACGTTCGCGCTGCAGATCGTTTTCCTAGTGGGTGCGATGGTTGGGCCCATCCTTGTATTAACCATCGATACAGACAAGAACTCCGTTGTCGGCGGAATTGTGGGAGTGCCGGCAGCGCTACTGGTAGTCGCGCTTTCGGCGCGCGCCAGCGGTACCCACACTCTGAATGTCCAGCGTTTCCCCAGAAGCGCGATCGTTTGTTCAGTGGTGGTTTTCGTTCTCGGCCTAGGGACGGTGGTTGACCGGATCAGCCGACACAACCCAGAATATGCGGAACGCGAGGATCTCGCGAAATTAGTCGATCTAAATAAATGGATGGTCAGTTATGCGAGCGAACATGGCTGGGACAATCCGGGTATCTCGATGGATACGATATCACCATGGTTCTACGCCTACAGTATTACGGATACGGGCTACGAGAAGACGGGTAAGTTTATCGAGTTTCATCCACTGTTCGGCGGCGACATTATGGGCGCTGACCGTCAAGAAGCATTAGCGCAGCTCGCACAAAGCGATTTCTTCATTTTGACGACTCCGGCAGTTCAGCAGGTTGGTGACTCCGGGAACACGTCCCCGAACACTTCGCGTGAAGCCAATTATGAATGGTTGAGTGTGCTGCGACGACTAAAACCATTCTACAACCCGGGCGTTCGGCCGGTTCCAGACGGGATTTCACTGGAGGGATCCACTGCTTCGCTCCAACGGTGGCCGGCGGAGAGGCAACATCGCTATCCGTTCTACCAGCGTCTGGCACAATATCGAGATGACCTGAAAGCTTGGGCAGATGGAAACATGACGCTGGCTCAAACTGTGCCATTTAGAAATTTTACCGCGACTGTCTACGTCCGATCGACCGGCGGGTCCGGTCTTTCTGACAATGCTCACTAACGATGCGACGACTACGATGTACTATTCAAATAGCCGGCAACTAAAACTCGGATCGTTAGGCGGAGAGCATTATCATCTCGATCGGCGCGCAAAAAATGCTGAAATCGGTTTCGCAACTACGGCTCTTTCGTCGTTACACGACGTTGGGTCCGACTCGGGTGGGACTTTCGTTGGCAGCCGCGATACTTTTAATTTTTATAGCGGGTTGGTTCGCGTACGGAGAAAAATTTCTTTCGTTAACTGAACGGCAGCCGGCCGATATTCTGGTGGTAGAAGGCTGGATTGGACGGGAAGGGATAAGCGCGGCGGTAGACGAATTTGAACAGGGCGGTTATCGCTACCTGGTGGCGACCGGGGGCCTCACTTCTGGTCGTTGGGAGGATGAACCGACCAGCTACGCCGAAATGGCGGCGCAGAAGATGATCGAATTGGGTGTTCCGAAAGAAAAGGTGATTATTGCAACCGGTGAAAGCACCGAGCGGCACCGGACGTTTGAGTCGGCCGTCGCGGTTTGGCGAGCGCTTCATGACGCCGGCATCAAGACCACGACGTTGAACGTGTTCACGCTGGGACCGCACGCCCGGAGAAGCGCTCTGGTCTTCGCTAAAGTTAACGCCGGTAGCACCAAGATTGGCGTCATCGGTTGGCTACCGAAAGATTACAAACCAGAGCCCTGGTGGCGGTCGAGCGAACGGTCTAGGGACTTAATTGATGAAACGGTCGGATACTTCTATGAACTTCTCTTTAATTCTGCTCGCCATTCGAACGCCCCGGAGCCATCGGGATTGAAGTAGCATGAAAGAAGAACTGCAGGAATTATACACGTATCGCGAGCTCCTCTACATGATGATGTACCGCGACATCAAGGTGCGGTACAAACAGTCAGTAATTGGTTTTCTCTGGGCGATTCTCATGCCGACCTTAATCGTGCTAGCAGGCGTCGTGGTTCGTTTTGGTTTTGCAGTGACGTCCGGCAAGCACCTGGAAACGGCGGAAATCGCTAGCGTAGCGGTAAAATCCGTGCCCTGGGCATTCCTGGTTTCGAGTATTCGGTTCAGCTGCAACAGTCTGACTGGCAACGTTGGGTTGGTGACCAAGATTTATTTTCCAAAAGAGATCTTTCCTTTAGGAGCAATATTGGCAAACTTTTTCGATTTGTGCGTGGCGTCTGTGGCTCTAGCAGTTCTGTTGTTTGTTCTTAGGATTGGCTGGAGTCTAGAACTACTTTGGATTCCACTGTTGCTCCTTGTCCTCGTGCTGCTAGCCACTGGAATTGGAATGCTGGTTTCGGCGGCTAGCCTTTTCTTCCGTGACGTTAAATACATCGTTGATGTCGGGTTAACCTTCGGAATCTTTTTTACTCCGGTCTTTTACGATGTGGGGATGTTCGGCGACAAAGGCAAATGGTTGTTGCTCAATCCGGCGGCTCCCATTCTAGAAGGGTTCACCACCTGCATTACCCGACATCAAGGTCCGGACTTCTATTGGCTAGCCTACAGCTTCGCTTTCGCCATAGCGACGGTGCTGGGGGGGTACGTTTTCTTCAAGCATTTAGAGCCAGCGTTCGCCGAGAGCATCTAAGCAAAGAACCTATGTCAGATATCGTACTTAGGATGGAACATGTGTATAAGATGTTCCGAAAGGGGGAGGTATTCAATTCTCTGCGTGACCTGATACCCGCATTGACCGGGAAGATGTTCCGCCGACAGGAGCTCAGCGAGTCCGATAAGCGGGAATTTTGGGCGTTGCAGGACCTTTCATTCGAGGTAAGGCGCGGAGAAGCTTTCGGGATTATCGGCCATAATGGAGCTGGTAAAAGCACGGCTTTGAAAATACTCAGCCGAATTATGAAACCGACCAAGGGAAACATCATTGTCGATGGCCGGCTTTCCGCGCTAATCGAAGTGACGGCCGGTTTTCATCAAGACCTCACCGGTAGGGAAAATATCTTTCTTTACGGCACCATCATGGGAATGCGACGGCGCGAGATTGCCTCCAAACTTGACGATATCATTGCATTCTCGGGCCTCGAAGATTTCATCGACACACCCGTGAAACGATACTCGTCAGGGATGTATGCGCGGCTTGGGTTTTCGGTGGCTGCCCACGTGCAACCGGATGTGATGATCGTGGATGAAGTTCTCAGTGTTGGCGACTATATGTTCCAGAAAAAATGCGTCGAACGCATGAAAGAGGAGATCCGGAACGGCGCCGCGGTTGTGTTCGTGTCACACAACCTGAAAGACATCGCTGCGTTTTGTAGCTCCTGTCTGCTGCTTGAGAGAGGCCGCACGGTCATCAGTGGACCGACCCAAGAAGTACTTTCCAATTATTTAAAGCGATTCCGAACTATCGGCGCAGGAGACCTCGATCGTTCTCCCGTAACGATTTCGAAAGTTACCGTACGGAACGAAGATGGCGAATGCCTTCGATTCCAATCCGGCGAGAGAGCATGGATCGATGTTGAGTTACGCGCACACTCGCGCTGCACCAAATTGTCGCTGAGCGTGTACATTACCAATAGCACGAACGAAGGTATTTTCGATACTTCAACGGAACGATTGGGTCATGGTAATTTCACTCTCGACGCCGGCGATGTTTACCACGTCACCTTTGAACTTACTTTGAATCTGGCAAACGGGATTTTTCATCCGTCGATCCTGGTTTACAGGTACGACACCCAAACTGCCTACGATCGCTGGGAGCCGGCAGCGGCGATTTATGTTAGTTCTGAAACGGATGTACGTGGCAGTGCGCATTGTTTTCCCAAAGTGATTCAGCAGACGATTCGAACGGCTTCGGATTCGGAGCTTGCTCTAGGCGCAGAATGCAGCCTTGGGCCCGATCTTGCGCCACAGGGCAGTCCCAGTTAACGGACGGATGTGATAGAATAATGATGACAATTCTTAGCTTCTCTAAGAGAGTCTTGACCAAGGTTCTCGACCGGCTACTTAAGGCTAGCCTAGGCTTCCTGATACGCGATTTTTACCAGGAAGTTGACCGCCGAAATGTCCAGCGTTCAACCAACCCTAAGCAATGTCTCACGCAGGATGAGGCATGTGTCGCCGAGGCGCTAGCCAAAATAGTCATCCCCTCAGATGAAGAAGCCCCTGGAATTGACGAAGTCTCTGTGCTTGGGCCCAGCGCAATTACGTCGCTCGATAAGATGATTAGGAATTGTAGCTTCCGCCAGCAGGTTTATGCGCCTGGGCTTCTCTCCTTCGACGTTTGGTCATTGCGGAAGCATCGATGTAAGTTTGTCGACTTATCGACAGAGCAGCAAACTAATCTGTTTCGAGCGGCTCAAGAAATTCATGAAAGCCAGCAGGCTAATCATTCTGTGATCACGAAACTATGGCGAAGATTTGGTGCGCCCTTCGCCGACGTCAGCAGGGGAACATCATACGCCGCGGTGTTA
>JAFAIO010000387.1 GCA_019236675.1 Verrucomicrobiota bacterium | reverse complement strand
GGCCAAAGCTTTTCTGGGAAAGACGGTCATCGCCGACACCTCTCCTTACAGCACGGGCGGTATTGGGGAGTTTGGAACCACGGCATCATTAGCGGCAATGCAGGGCTGCGACACCTTGCTGATCGCCGGTTCGACTATGCCCTGGCTCAACTACTATCCAAAGCCGGGACAAGCTCGCATTGTCCAGATCGATCGTGACCCAACCCGCCTAGGATTGCGGGTCGCGGTAGACATTGCGATTGCCGGTGATGTCCGCGTTACGTTGGCAGACTTACTGCCGCTGCTCGAAGTACAAGGCGATCGGACTTTTCTGGAGCAGACCCAAGCCAAGATGAGCGAATGGAATCAGGCATTGCATCGTATTGAGACGAGCTCAAAATTGCCGCTCCAACCTCAGATTGTTGCCCGGCAGGTTTCCGACTTGCTGGCTCCCGACGCATTAGTCGCCTTCGATTGCGGGTCGAACACTTTCTTTGCTGCACGTCATATCTCCATGGTGCCAACTCAGAAACTTGGCGTCGCGGGGAATCTTTCCACAATGGCCTGCGGACTTCCTTTTGTTATTTCGGCACAGTTAGCTTACCCGAACCGGTTGTGTGTTGCCTTTGTCGGTGACGGCGGCTTCACGATGCTCATGGGCGAGTTTGCAACCGCTGTGAAATACAAGCTCCCGATAAAGGTCATCGTACTAAAGAATAATCACTATTCACGCATCATTAGCGAGGACCAGACGTTGGGGATTCCACCGTTCGCAACCGAACTCCAACCGATTGACTTTGTCCGCTTTGCTGAAGCGTGTGGAGGTGTGGGTTTCGCGTGCCGGCGACCCGAAGAAGTGCGGCCTGCGTTTGAGGCGGCCTGGCAGATCGCTGACCGACCTGCCTTGGTAGAAGCTACGGTCGACAGTAACGCAGATGTATCTCCGCCAGACGGTTACCTTGCTCACGCGTGAAGTGGTTGCGAGCGACGTCTGCGGTTCTGCTCCGCTCCGGCCCGCCGCACACACCATCGCCGCACCTGCGAGATGCCGGCTTTCTCGGCCAGCTACATTGACTCTCGACGTCGCATGCTACGGATCAACCGGCATAGGCTAGCTTCATAATCTCGCCGCCAACGCACGTTCCGGACGACGTCTGAAGCGATTAACATAAAACAGGTGAACAACCAGGCTGCGTCCAGTAAAATGCCGATGGGCCGAACGAGCAAGAGCAGGACACTTACTGCGATCAGCAGTACATAACCAAGAATTCCCTGGCCGAAAAGTTCTCTCGGCCGGCGTCGCCATAGCCATTCCGCGCGCAGACTCTCCGAGGGATCTATAGGCGGGTAACCCAAATATCTTTGGATCTGGCAGGGCGGGATCTCGGGGAATCGCCATTCATGCTCACTCTGAAAGTCTGTCCAGAAACTCGAAAACATGGCTGTGGTTTGTCATTAGCTGTCATATGCCATCGCCGTACAAAAAAGAACCAGCGCGACACAGGAAAGAGTTAGTAATACAGCCATCTAATGTCGCCCTTCATTACTACTGCTGACTGCTCACTGCTTACTGGATCACCTCCCGGGCGGAACTGCTCAAGTTCGATGCGGCAGTATAAGCCGCAACAAAAAGGGAATAACAGACGGATGACTCGTGTTCGTCTCTGGGCGTGTACACGACTAGGGCGCCAGGCGGCATCAATCCATGCGAAGAAAGGAAGTGAGGTTCAGCCCAACCTCGGACGATCGCCCAGTGGGCGCATACCAATGGCAAGGCCATATAAATGGTCGGTGCGCCGGTCAGGACACGGCCAAACTCTCTTGGACTGGTAAAAGCAGCGAAATTGTATCCTGCGGCGGTTTCTTCTAACCGGAGCGGGATTGTATTTGAAGATCGGCCATTCGGTAGATTTTTTTCAACATACGGCCAACTGAGAACTGTGTTGGTTAACTGGTCCAGGTGATGCGGATCGCCGTGTTCGTCGCATTGAATATGCAGCGGACCACGTAGAGTCCGGGGCCTGAGCCCTGTTCTACGAGGTAAATCGTAAAAATCGGATCCCGTCGCGTTGTCGTGTGCGCCCTCGTTTTGTGGCGAGTGACGAAGCTGGAAGCGAGCCAGCGGAGGTTCCCATGCGTATTCAATAGCTCCTTCCGGGCCGGTATGCGCAAAAGTGTTGTTCATGATGACGGCGTTGGTTCCATTTTCCTGTTAAGAGTCGGCGCTGGCTGCAATAGGAATCTCCGCCACACCGTCCATGTGCTGCAATTGGCACAACGCCTAGGTTATTACCCCCTCAAAAGGGTAAATGGCTAGATGCGCGGTGAAGCGCATGTTGGGACGGACTAGTGAGTCCGATGAATGACAAATGCCAGATGATCGAGGGGAATGTCCCGATGCAGGGAAAGACGCAGGTAAGGTCGTTGTCTTTGTAATTCGCTTGCCAATCGAGCGGTAGATGACGGCCAAATTAATCGAAGTGCTTTTTCCGGGTTAGCATAAGGGCTCAGATGCATTTCCTCCCCGAGGATCGCATGATAGTAATCCTGCCAAAAGTGGATAGCGAGCCGGCAAACTTCACATTTGCACCGGTATCAACTCTGTGGTACACAGCTCTGTGCGAAACATAACTGTGGCAGTCGATGACGAGGTCTATCGGCGTGCCCGCGTCAAGGCTGCGGAGAATCTCACCAGCGTCTCAGCTGTCGTCCGTAAGTTCTTGGAAGAATATGCCGAGAAAGAGTCGGAGAGAGAACGCCTTGTACGCCTGGAACGGGAAACTTTTGAGCAAATGTCAAAAAGAGGATCTGCTTTCAATGCTTCAAAACGCTTAACCCGACAGGAAGCCAATAGTCGATGATCTTTCTGGACACTAATGTCCTGCTTTACCGGATTGATCACACGCCGCAGAATCGCGCTAAGCAACGAATTGCTCTACAGTACCTGGAACGGACCGACATTGTTATCTCTACGCAGGTATTGATTGAATTTTGTAACAACGCGTTTAAGGCGAAAACGGAATCGAATCGACTCGCCGACGCAGAGGTCTGGGCATTTGTGAACGCCTGGCTGCGGTTTGAAATAATGGTCGTGACCAGCGATCTGATTTTGGCTGCCTTGGAGAGCAAAGTGCGATTTCGGATCTCGCACCTGGACGCGCTAATTATTGAGACGGCAAGGTCCGCTGGCTGTACAGAGGTCTACAGTGAGGATCTCAGCGAGACGCAGGATTATGGCGGCGTGCGTGTGATCAATCCCTTTCGCCAACCCCACAAAACCCGCAAGTGAGGGCCTTATGCCAAGGAAGCAACCTTCTTAATTTTTCCGCCGATGGCGCTCAAGCCTGCGAGCTGTACGATCAGTATCAACCGGATATTCTGATGCTCGACCACGCACGGGAACAAGCAAACATGTTGGTGCACACAAAAGAGGTTTCGCATTACCCAAAGCGGAGGGGGCGGTTGCATTCCGGATAGCAGCTCGCTGGTTGACGCCGAATCCTGAGGCTTGTTAGTGACGGGGCGTAGAACGGCGCGACGCCCCGGACCCAGCGCGTATCCAAAGTTCAGCGTACTAAAACAACCCAGGACCTGCTACGCGTTTGAGGAGCCGCAGCCAGGCACATTTTCAGGTCGCAAACGCGCTGGTGATCAGGAACGCCCAGCTTCGCTCGCGACTTCGGAAAGGATTTTAAGCTCGTTTTCATCGAGCAACCCCACGGCATAGGCGTCACCGATTTTCCGGCACCAGATGCCGCGATTGGAGCGCGGATAGTAAACAAAGGCAATCCCCTCGCAAGTTTCACCTCGAAGGGCTGGTTCAGCCTTGTGTTCTTGGATGAATTCCGAAAAGGTCGTCGCCCAGGGGTGACTTCCGTCAGGAAAGAGCTGGCGACCCAAAGCGAGCAATTCCTCGTTAGACGCTGGGCGCATTGTTTTACGCGCTGCCTCTTTGCGCTGCGCTATCCTTTCCGCAAAATCGAGTGGGGGTGGATAAAAGTTATCCGCGAAGTCGGGTGATTCTGAAGGATGCATGCTAATAGGAAGGATTCGGTTGGTTCGGAGACTTACCCCGGTTGGATTTCGATTTGTTAATACGCTTTTGACGAGGCCTTGTTTTGGAGGTCTGGTCGCAACGCTATAGTGTCGCCAGGGTTCGGCGAGGAAGTCGATTCAGCAGTAGCCCAACCAGGGATTCCATGAGCAACAGGCACTCGAAATGGCCGTTCTATAATCGCCCAACCAGTGTTGTCCGTTTCATCCTGGATCTGCAACACCTTACCGAACTGTTGTAAATCGAAGTCCGAGATATCGTGGCTGCCTTGCCACTGGAGACTGATACGCAATGTATTTGGAGCGGCGTCTGCATTTACGCTTACAATCGTTGCCTTTCGCACAGCCACCTTCATTTCCTGAGCCGTTTCGTGTCCCGGATATTCCCCAAATTTGATGGCTTGGTTCCTCTTCATGTCTTTCTTTCTTTGACGTCTACTACTAAGATACTCTGTCAATAAAGCCGTAGGTAGGATGTTCTTGTGAAAATGGTGGTCTGCTTCGCCTAATGGTAGGGCCGGGATCAGGCTGAGGGCAGAGTCGCAATCGAAAGACTCTCGTGAGACATGCTGCTGGGAGCTCGGTTCTTGTCTTGGCGACCGTTCTCGCCGTTAATTTCTGACCAGTTCAAGATCTGTTTCCGGATTCGGCTCTTTAGGCAATTGGGCCGGGTTCTTTGGTGCAAAGAATTTCATAATCACGGAAAAGAACACCGGTGTTAGGAAAATCCCGAAGAAAGTTACCCCAAGCATGCCGCTGAAGACTGCGGTACCTAGGGCCTGCCGCATCTCCGAGCCAGCGCCTAACGCAATCACTAACGGCCAGACGCCCATGCTGAACGCGAACGATGTCATGAGGATCGGGCGTAACCGCAACCGGCACGCTCCAACTGCGGCTTCGTGCCGCTCCACGCCGGAATCCATCTGCTGTTTGGCATATTCCACGATCAAGATCGCATTCTTACAAGCGAGACCTACGAGCACGATAAACCCGATCTGGGTGAAGATGTTAATATCCATGCTGCGCAGGAATACACCAGCGATAGCGGCCAATAGGCACATCGGCACGATCAGGATGATGGCAGCCGGTAGCGTCCAGCTTTCGTACTGGGCCGCGAGCGCGAGGAACACAAACAGCACGCACAATGGGAAAATGTAGACCGCTGAGTTGCCGGCCAGTTCCTGTTGCAGCGCCATTTCGCTCCACTCGTAACCGAACTGGTTGGGCAAGTTTTCGGTCGCCAGCCGTTGCGTGAGGTCCATTGCCTGACCTGCGCTGAAGCCCGGTTGCGGGACGATGTTTATATCTGCCGAGGGATAGAGATTGTAGTGCATCACTTTGTCCGGCCCGTTGGTCTCGGTGACATCGAGCAACGTGCTCAATGGCACCATTTCGTCGTTCTGGTTGCGGGTATAGAGCCTGCGGAGCGACTCCGGCTCGAGTCGAAACGCGTTCTCGGCCTGGATGTTGACTTGGTACACGCGGTTCAGAAAATTGAAGTCATTCACGTAAGTCGACCCCAAGTAACCCTGCAGGGTATCGAAGATCGAGTTGAGCGGCACGCCCAGCGTCTCGGCTTTTCGGCGATCGATGTTCAGATAGAGCTGAGGCGCCTGCGAACGGAAAGTGGTGAATGCATTCAAGATCCCTGGCTGGGCGAGCATTTTGTTGGTCACGGTGTCAGTAGCCGCCTGTAAAGCCGGCAGCCCGGCAGCGCGGCGGTCCTCGACCTGCAGTTTTAAGCCGCCTGCATTGCCGATGCCCTGAACCGGCGGCGGAGGAAATACCATCGCCCGCCCGTCTTGTAGCGCAGCAAAGCGCCGTTGCACTTCGCCCAGGATGGCAAAGCCGTTCTCTTCAGGGTGCTTCTGCCGCTCTTCAAAGGGCGCCAGCACAAGAAAGGTGGTGACCGAGTTGCTCCGGTTAGTTCCGTCAAGACCGGAAAAACCCGTGAACTCGACTGTGTGGCTGACACCGGGCACGCTCGAAGCCAGCTTGACCATTTGCTGGCGCATTTCGTCCGAGCGTTGGAGAGTGGCGCCATCGGGTAACTGGGCCAGGCCGATCAGATAACCTTGGTCCTGCATCGGGATGAACCCAAGTGGTATCGTTTTGAAGCCGAAAAAGGTGAGTACTAATAACCCCACGTACACCAGCAGGACGACCGCTGCCAGGCGCAACAGGCGCCGCACGGCCGCCGCGTATGCATTGGTGGCGGCGTCAAACCCCTTGTTGAACAGGCGGAAAAACCAGCCCAGCACCAGGTCAAGGCCGCGGGCCAGCAGGTCTTTTTTCGCGCCTTTCGG
>JAFAIO010000377.1 GCA_019236675.1 Verrucomicrobiota bacterium | reverse complement strand
CTTACTCCTCAAGAATATCTTCAGCGACGAATCCTGAGTCCGCTTGGCATCTATGGTGTGGACTTTCGGGAAGACACAGTCGGGAATCCATTGCTTGCCAGCGGCTTCAAGTTGAGCGCTAGAGAGTGGGCCCAACTCGGCATTCTTATTCTCAATGAAGGGAAATATGGCCACCGCCAAATCGTTCCGGGCGGTATGCTGGAAGAACTGTTCCGTGGCAGTCATGCGAACCCGATCTTCGGTATGGGGTTCTGGCTTAATCGGACAGCCGGTGACGGAGCCAGCGAGGTCGATGTTGAAAAAATGCTGGATATCCCTTGGCAACGACAATATTGGCAGCATGTCTGTCTTTGCCGGGACGCACCGCGCGATCTTATTGCCGCGATCGGATCTGGTTACCAACGCGTGTTTGTCATCCCTTCTATGGACCTGATCATCGTTCGTCAGGGACGCGATGGTCCTTTCTCCGATGCAAGGTTTCTCCGGATCATTCTGGGAAAGGAAAGTGTCCATGGTTCGCGGCTCGCGACTGAGGGTTAGCGGTCGGAGGTTTTGCCGTCGGTGCTGCTCTCGGACACAGATGTCCCATGAGTCCCATAGGTTCCATTTATCACTGGCAGTTTTTCTCCCCTTGGCTCCGCACGGCCAAACACTCAACTGCAAACCGTGAAGAGAGAACGGTGAACTGAGAACTTGCCGAACTTCGGTCACAGTTTACTTTCCGGGTACGATGGACTTTGCAAACAACCACTTCTTCTGGGGACTAGGAGTGGGAATACTTCTAGGACTTATCGGCATTCTCTTGACCATACTTCGACTCTGGGAGGCGCGTCGCGAGGCGACTCGCTTGCGGCGGCATCTCGCCGACAAGTTAGAGTTGGAAGCCGATGCAACGAACCGGCTAAAGGCGGACTTACAAAACCTGAAATCGCAGAATGAAAATCTGAGAATGAAGGTGGCGAGTCTCAGCCAAATACCGGACCGGAAACAGCAACGTGATCTGGAAGTATACGCCAGGGCCGAGCGCTACATGGTCTCGCAATCGCCTGGTTTCCCGGCCGTCTGGGAGCAGGCCAAACAGGCCGCGTCCGGCGAGCTCGAGACTGAAGAACAGGGACAAAGCCTTCCTCGTCGCGTATTTAACGCCTTGCTGAATCGGTCCTCGAAGGTAGATGATCGAGAGCGGCAGCCTCAAGCCGAGGGGTAAAATTGTTGCGCCGTAGTCCGGCGTCTGCCACCCGGTTGCGCCTGGGTGTCACCATAAGAAGGCGGACCGCTACCGGGACTCGTGTTTATGTTGACGCGAATGCGGAAAATTCCCGGTTGACGCCGTCTGTTAACAGTGTAAGGCTCCGTCTCCCTTTTTAGAAAGCTCATGGCAAATACGCGATCAGCAGCGAAACGAGCAAGACAGACCGGAGCTCGTACCCTGGAAAACAAGTCAGTTCTCACTGGAATTAAATCGCAGCACAAAAAGCTGAATGCGGCGATAGCTGGAGGAGATAAGGGCAAAATCGAAGCCGAACTGGCTGTATTTGCTTCTAGACTCGACAAGGCAGCGAAACGTGGTGTCGTTCACAAGAATTTCGCAGCCCGCCGCAAGAGCCGCGCGACCCATGCTGTGTCCGCGAAGCTGAAAGCTTAACCGCGAAGCGCCCGGAGGGGAGCCGCTTTTGACCGTCCGAAGTAGGGACGGCGTTGATCGAACATTTGGTTAGCCAGACTCAGCGTCTGTTGGCAGCCGGCTCCCGCGGACGGCCCCTGATGTCGGCACACTGTGTAGCGTCTTCCTTTGATCCCGACGATCGAATGCCTTCCAGGCGATCCACGCGTGGAGACGTCCCCGGAAGCCGCCTGCTACACCGCGTTGAGTAGCGCCATGCTTTTTCGCGTAGCCATGCGAGCGGTCCTGGCAACGGTCAAAAGCGGCTCCCCTCCAGACGCTGGGCGAGCGCTGCGCGCCCTTTCCCAATCAATTCAGGTTCCCCATCAATTCAGGGCGCGACGTTAAGCGACTGAGCTCACAGGCGCTGTCTGCCTGTTCATCGAAGAACAACAAAGTCACTTCGTACGCGACCGCCCGAGAGTACATGCGATCGCAGCTAACCACGATCCCCGTAAGGTCGACACAAACCGGGGTACTTTCCGGTGACTCCGGCTTAGCGCAAACCCGCAGCGAGATTTGAGTTCCGAGCTCGAATCGCCAGCGTGAACGAAAAACGAGGCCTTGGTCATTCAGCCGGATGTCGCTGTAATAGCCGAAAAGACAATCGACGCCGTAGTCGAGATAAATGACGATATCGGCTTCCCGGCTGTCCGGTATGGAAGAGTTCATCCGCGCTGCAACCTCTGCGTACGGTAGCTGGAGTCAGACTTCCGTCAAGTTTGGCTCTCCATTTCAGCCTCTACCTCTGTGAGGATGCGCTTGGCTAAACGGCCGAGCAAATAGGTCGTACAGATCGTTAATATGAAACCGCTACCCCAGGCTAAATAGTCATGGAGACCCGGCTGTTTAGCGCCGCGCGCCATTTCAACGCCGAATTGGCCTAATGTGCCGATAAACGCGTAAAGGAATAGCCCCGGGATTTGTCCGAGCGCAACCCACATCAGGCAACGGTGCAATGGAACTCTGGTGAGCCCGTACAAGTAGTTTAACAGGCTGGATGGCGCGAGCGGGTTCAATTGGGAGAGCACCACGATCTTCCAACCGTGCCTTTCGATCGCCCGGTCGATCACACTAAGCCGCCGGCTATTATGGATCAGTTTTTCGATCCGTCGCCGGCCCAACCGGCGGGCGATACAGAAAGCGGCTGCTGCGCCCAGCAAATTGCCCACCAGAACGATCAGGAATCCCCACCATAATCCGAACAGGAATCCACCTCCGACACTCAGAATTCCGCCCGGTAGCAGCAACACGTTGCAGACGGCATACGCGATGGGATAGACGATTCCGCTCCAAAGACCGAGACTCTCGATGTGTTTTCTGGCGTCCCCGATCCAATTCAAGACCGGGTAGTGTGAACTCAGTAAAAAGATAACAACGATGGCCAGCGCCAGCCCGCCAACTTGAATAATCAGGGTCCAAGGGATCCTATGGCTATATTCCTCGGACGAACTGGGCGAGCTCGGCGGTGGTATCATAAGTAAGAAAAGGCGTGATCAGGTAGACCCCAGGGAAGAACTCTAGCACGGTGTCGATAATCTGCTTAGCCAGGTCAACACCGACGCGCTTGCCTTCCGCCCCTTCTTTACCAGTCATTTTTAAGCGCACAATGTCGGGGATGATAATGCCGGGTACCTCATGGTGCAAAAACTCAGTTTGTCGTCCATTCAGGAGTGGCCACACACCCGTGAAAATCGGGACATCGAGGTGGCGGGTCCTCTCGTACATGGTTTTGACCAATGCTGGATCAAAGACCGGCTGAGTCATTACATAGCTCGCCCCCGCTGCAACCTTTCTTTCCAAGCGCGCGATTTGGGCATCCAGGTTTTTGGCATTCGGATTAAACGTACACCCCGTCACAAAATCAGTGGGGTATTTGATGCTCTTGCCTGTGAAATTGTACCCCTTGTTCAGGCCGGAAATGATTTCCATCAATTGGATGGAGTTCACGTCATATACCGACGAAGCGCCGGGCTGATCTCCAAATTTCGCGGGATCACCCGTGAGCGGCAGAATGTGCCGGATTCCGAGCGCAGAAATCCCGAGCAGCTCGCTTTGCAAACCGATTAAATTCCGATCCCGGCAGCTAATATGAAGCAGCGGCATGATGTTGTACTGCTGCTTGAGGATAGCGCCGATGGCGAGATTGCTAACCCGCAGAATCGCCAGGGAATTATCGGCCAGCGTGATCGCATCGCTACCTGCATCGACTAGATACTGGGCTGCTTTGAAATATTTTTCCAGATCCAACGTTTTGGGCGGATCCAGCTCAGTAACGATCACGATCTGGCCACTCTTCAATAGGTCTAGTAAACTGGTTTCAGCCGGTCGCTTGCGTTGCAGAGGTTCTTCGGGCCATTGGATAGCCGGCTTTGAAACGATGGGTTTCATACCGGCAATAGAAAGCGCTATCTGGCGGATATGTTCCGGCCCAACCCCGCAACAGCCGCCGATCAAGCGCGCTCCTTCCGCTACGAACTCCCGGCTTGCCTTGCCGAAGTACTCAGGTGCGGCGTTGTACAGAAAACGCCCTTCGTGATAGCGGGGGTAACCGGCATTTGGGAAAGCGCTGATCAAAAAGTCGGTCGGGATCCTCCGCAAAATACGAACCATAGCGTGCGGCCCGGTCACACAGTTCACGCCGACGACATTGGCGCCGAGTCTGACCAGTTCACGAAAAGCCTGCAGAATCGGTAGGCTCGAAGGTAGACGTCCTTCTTCTGAGCAGACCATGGAACAGATCACAGGAACATCGGAACTCAGCTTGCGTAACGACGTGAGCGCGATCTTGATTTCCTCGAAATCCAAGAAAGTCTCGAGAAAAACGGCGTCGACTTCTGCCTCTAGCAACGCTTTTAGCTGAGCTGTGAATACGGCGCCGCGATCAATATGTTGGGCGTCTGCTTCGTCAGGATAGATGCCCAGCGGTCCGACGCTGCCTGCGATCCAGATATCTTTATTACCGGCAGCCTTTTTGGCTAGCGTTACCGCCGCCTGATTGAAGGCTGAGACGTCGTCTTCCAAGCCGTGCTTTGCCAGCCGGACTGCGTTTGCTCCGAAAGTGTTGGTCTCCAAAAGCTGAGAGCCGGCCTCGACATAGCTCTCATGGACCTTGGTAACCACGTCCGGTTGACTGACGTTGAGTTCTTCCAAGCACACGTCTAACGCTACCCCGGCCGCCAATAGTTCGGTCCCCATGGCGCCGTCTCCACATATAATCGAATCCTGCAGTGCTTCGTGTAATTTTATCCCCATAACATCATTCCCTGGTTTTGTTGCCTGGAGGCGAAATAAAGACGCCTTCTTGGCTTTGTCACCTAGATCTTGCTGTTACCGAGACAAGGCGAAAAGACAGATATTGCGGGGGGAGCGATCCCAGCGCACTGGAGGGGAGCCGCTTTCGCGCGTCCAAAGTCGAACGCAAGTCTTTCAAACATGGCGTTTGCCAGTACTGAGCGTGCGTTTGGCGGGCGGCTCCCGCGAACGGCTCCGATGCTGCCATAACCTATAGCGTGTTCGGTTGGTCCGTACGATCGAACACCTCCCGGATATTCACGCGTCGAAACGTTTTCCGGGAGCCGCCTGCTACCGGACGTTGGGTAGTTCAATGCCTTTTCGCGCGATCATGCCAGGGGTCTTGCCCCGGTCAAAAGCGGCTCCCCTCCAGGCGAGGTCGACCGCAATTTGTCATCCTCACTTCCTTTGCCGAGGATCGAAGGCATCCCGCAAGCCGTCTCCTAGAAAATTCAGCGCCAGCAGGGTGCTGCCCATCGCGATCGCCGGGAAGACTAGTAACCACCAATAACCTTTTATGGGATTGATTACCTGAGCGGCATCACTCAGCAACAAACCCCAGCTGGCCAAGGGCGCTTGAATGCCGACCCCGAGAAAACTAAGAAACGACTCGTCCAGAATCACCGAAGGCACGGTCAGGGTCAGATAGACGATGGCGACACCGATCAGGTTCGGCAGGAGATGTTGCCAGATAATGTTCCAATGGCGCTGGCCTATGCTCCGGGCGGCCATCACGAATTCCTGCGACTTCAAGCTCAGCACCTGACCTCGAATGATCCGGGCCATCGTCAGCCATTCAGTAAAACCGAGGCAAGCGACTAAGATGAAGATTTTCGAATAACCCACCAAGCTTTGAAACCCATGGGAAGCCAGGTTTGCGCGCAGAATAGGGTCGATAGCGCTGATTAAGATTAATAGAAAGATGAGACGAGGAATGGCATAGAGTATATCGACCAGACGCATCATCAGGGAATCGATGGATCCTCCTAAGTAACCAGCGATCATGCCATAGCTGGTTCCAATAGCGAAGCTGACTGCGGCTCCGGCGACGCCCAC
>JAFAIO010000307.1 GCA_019236675.1 Verrucomicrobiota bacterium | reverse complement strand
CCGTCGCTTAACGCCGATCAATTTTTACGCGTTTTCCTTGCAAGCTCCCGCATCGGAAAAGCAGAAATTGTCGGTTCGTATCCAGAACCAGATCAATCGGCCGTTGAAAGGAACCATGAGTCTCCACGTGTCCGGAGCCAAGGAAGACCCTTCGGTTCGCTTCGATGTGGGCGCGGGCAAATTAAAAGAGGTTCAACTCAAATGGCCAGCCATCCCGGCCAATACGGACAATCGGTACCCAATCCGCCTCACCGCTCGAATTGACGCCAAGAGCAAGCGGCCGGGCGAAAGCTTCCCCGCCCTCTCTCAGTACCAAGCGATCGCGGTCGCCAGATTCGAAAAGCGAACGGTCCATTTCAGCGGTGTTCTGTCTGATTGGAACGGTTTTACCCCGGTCGCGGTCGACACCGCCTGGTTTGCGCAAACCAAGGAGAGCACGGAACGGCTACTAAATCCGAGCGTGCCGCAAAACGATAAAGGAGATGACAAAGACGCCAAGCGAGTCGCTGCCCAGGTCTACACTAGCTACGACGACGACTTTGTGTACCTGGGTGCGGCAGTAGTCGAGAACCAGTTCCAGTGTTCTGCAGGACAACCCTTCGCCCAACCAAACGGAAATTTGACCACCACTGTCTTGCCTTATCAAGAAGGTGTACCCAACGGCCTGCATTTTATCACCGAGTGCGGCAGCGTCTTCCAATTTTCGTTCGGTTTCCGGGATCGAGTTCCAGGCACGCGCCGCCAGTTGGACGATCCTTGGGCTTGGAAGGGTGCTTTCTATGATACGGACTATTCCTTTGCAGCGCATGCCTCGACCGATGGAGATCGTCTTGTCCGGATCTGGGGACCCGACGCCTCAAGGCGGAATGGCTACCAGACCGAAGAAGTGCCGGGTATCGGGGCGGTTCCTGCAGCGAAAGTAAACATCACTCGCGATGAAACCCAGAAGCTAACCTTGTACGAAATCGCGATCCCACGCCGGCAATTGGCGCTCTTCGACCCAGCCAAGGGACGCTGCAGATTTGGCTTTCTCCTTTTCAACCGGGACGCACTTTCGGGCGGTGCCTTGGGCTGGAGCGATGCCTCCGGTGTATTCGATTATTGGCGCTCAGCTGGCTCTTTTCCCCCCACTTGGAAAAGCCACGTGGCCTGCCAGACCTTTTTTGGGATACAAAATCAACCGCGAATGGAAACGAATAAACGCGAATAAACGTCAGCCATTTGTGTCATCTCACAGCGACTCAACTGAGCTCGCCGAAGTCTTGTCTGGCGGAAGCTCGAGTTCTCAAGTGCCGGTTCCCACACTTGCTAACCGGATCCAATTACGGTCGTTTGGTCCTCTTCCTCCATTCAAAACTCCGTCGAATTGAGTAACTAATGGCATTTTGCTTCGAAAAAGAGCTGAAACTGATTCGGCTTCGTTTGTGAAACTTGCAACCTTGACGTTAACGTAGAAGGATTCGCGCGAGATGAATCTCTGAGATCGTGAAGTGGGAGCCGTAAAATGAGATTGGAAAAAATCATTACGTTGGCTAACCAGAAGGTGATGCTGCGTTTTTCGGCCATGGAACGGTCTCTGCGAGCTACTGGATGCAACCTGCCGCTTTTGGTCATTCCTTATGACAATGAGCGGTTCGATCTTCCGGCGAATGCGATATGGTGGGAGCTGCCCGAAGTCAGAAACTTGTTGGCAGAGCACCGATCTCACCCGATGACCGCAAAATACCAGTGCTTCACCACTGCTAACTACCAATTTGTCGACTCCGACGTGATTTTTTTGCGCAATCCAGAAGAAGTCCTTGCTCAACAAACCGGGTTCATCACTTCGTGCGGGCATTGGGGCAGTCCGGACCACACTTTTACGGAAGCCTCACTCAAGGTGCTAAAGAAGATTTCGACCTGCTGGCAAACCCTGGTTTTCAACGCCGGCCAATTCGCCTGTGACCGAGCCCTATACAGCCTCACGGATCTCGAGAAACAATGCCGCGACCCGCGCTACGTAGATACTTGCTTAAAGTTTCCCTTCCACGATCAGCCGGGGACCGTGCTCCTCGCGAACCTTTCAGGCGTGCATATTTATAATCTGACCCTACCTCCGGTATCGATGGAGTCGACTTGGGCCGGTTCCTATCCGGACGACAATTTTGCAGCGTACTGGCAAAACGAAGAACGAAAGCCCTACTTGGTGCATTGGGCGGGCTGCGACATCACCGTGCCACGCCCGATCGATCGGCTGTTCTTGGATTATTTCACAGAAGATGAACGCCGGTTATGGCAACAGGAAGCCGCAGAGAACTTGGCGCGGAAAGTCCGACGTCAGCGATCCTTGAAAACCAAGCTTCGGAAGCTTGCTCATGCATCGCAGGCATTTATGTCAGAATGGAAACGGTAGAAACAAGCTCTGTTAGCTCCGTTTCCTCTTATTTAAAAGCTGTCGTCTGAGGCATCAAGGGTGCGGCTCTTGAATGGCGAGCGCAACCGCTGGTCTTCCTGCTTTCAGACGCCGGCTCACCTTGATCGCCAAGCGATAAAACGGGGCTTCGACCGCTAGATGAAATGGATAAGCAAGAACAACGGCACACGCGATAGTGAAGAGGTTCCCCCCGATCGAAGCACGGAGTGGATACAAGAAAGTGAGCACCCCTAAGGCGCCAGGAACAGCCGGGTGCACTAGATAGAGCGAATAAGTCCAATTGCCCGCCCATTCCAAAATGCGAGGAGCAGCGCGTTTCCTTCGATAGGCCACTTCCAAGCCCAGCCAGAAGCAGGCAACCATGGCAAAGACATTCAGGGTGAAAGGATTGGACAGATAGACCGAGGCATGGAACCGCACAATCTCAATCACGACCGTAAATGCGAAAACGAAGCCTCGAACCAGCCACATCACCGCGGTCGACGGCTCTGGAAACCGCGGAAATGACTCTGCCAGCCAACACCCAACCAGGAAGCAGGGCAGGCCCATCACCCAGTTCCACGGCCCAAAGGCGGCATATCCTCCATACCATTTTTGAATGTCCGATAAGTGGGAAAACGCCAAACCATAAGCAAAAACCTGCCCCACTAAAATCATCGACCACCAGCCAAACCGCCGCCGCAGGACAAGCAGCAGTGGATAAAGGAGGTAGTATTCTATCTCGCAAATCAGGCTCCAGAATGGACCCGGCTCTTCCGGCGATAACTTAATTCCCGACCAAACCCACAGATAAAACGCGATCAAGGCGGGTCCCCCAGCTCGGATCAACCGGCGACTCCAGAAAGAGGGGATGTTGACGGTTAAATCCTTACGAGACGCGAAATGGATACCGAAACCGGAAATGACAAAGAAGACGATTAACGCTGCTGGTCCATTAAATAGGGAGCTTAGCATCCCCCTTGTGATCATCCCGACAAAGCCTGGATCGTTTCCCAAGTAAGAAGGCGGAACGAGTCCGCCATAGTGGAAAATCACGATGGACAGACCGCAGATGAACCGCATGCTGTCTAAGCCCTGTACTCGATCGTTCGACTCGCCTCGTTCTCCCATCGCCTAAAACCTCATGCGCTCATCTGCGGTGACACCCCAACCGTGACGGACCAGCAGGTTCTAACAGCTATTTTTGCCATCCTGGCTGAGTTTTCTAGAATCCCAACGGATTTGTCCAGCAATAATCTCGCCCCCCTGATGTGCTTTGCCGGGGTGCGCTTTACAGGACATCAAATAAATAATACGGAAAGATCACAAAGGGCACTAAGACAGACCTTTTGAACAGGAGGCCGCTGAGGACGCTCTTAAATCACTCCTTACCAGCGCCTGCAAATCTCTTACCTCTGCAATCTCCCTTTCCTCCCGTTTAAAATCCGTGTCTGTCTTTGTGGCCTTTGTGATCTTTACGTACTGTGATTCTCTGACCCGGGTTCGCCAAAGGCGCAGGGTGATGCATCCGCTGCTACCTCTTGTTCAAGAATTTCCGGATTTGTTTTCCCCTCTGCGCTGATTCTTTGCGTGAGGTTTTTCTGTTCCGGTTGCGCCTCCGCCGCGCTAACCATTGGCTGTTTCGGGCTTAGCCCACATCCAACGTTGCGGTTCGCCTCGTCCTTCATCGAGGTATTCCGCGAATCTAGCGGCGCTGATTTTGCCCTCCCACAGGAATTTGTATCGATCCACGAGAACGTCCCTGCTTTCAGAATGGAGCCAGCGCAGATGATGAGTGGGTTCCAATCGGGAATGTAGCGATTGGGCGACCGCCGGCATATCGAATGGAGGACATGCATGAACCTCCACCAGAAGCGCGGCATGACGAAGAGTCTGAATCACCTCTGGGTCTAAGAGATGATACTCAGCTCCCTCGACGTCCATTACCACCAGGGTACGATCCACAATAAGCCGATTCAGAAATTGCGGAGTGCAATTGCTGTGAACCTTAACTCGGTCAGCGACGCCGGCCAACGAAGCGAGACGCGCAGTCTGCTTTCTTGCGATTGGATCAAGGTCAAAGGCAGTGATGTGCGCGGTCGGGACACGAAAAGCGAGTCCGGCTGCATAATAACCCTCAGCAGAACCAACATCGATAATTTGTCGGTACTGCGCCGCAATAATCTCTTCTAAAATCCCGCCTAGCTCTGCTTCGTAACTTCCGATCCACTTCGGCGTAATCGGGCCCCAGACAGTTTCATTGAGATAGGGCATCCCCAGAAAAGGGCCGGATAAGACCGCAGGCGCTGTGCCCTGGAAAAGTATCCGGTAAGCTTCCTCTTGCAGGGCGCCAAACCGCCTGCGGAAATAGGAGCGCATGCGAAGTGAACTATAGCGGGAGAGAAGCGCTGGCGCTACCGTTTGAGCAATTGCGCGAAGCCGACTATTCATGGGAAACCATCAAATGTTCTACGAAGCTCGATCCTCTAAGCTTCCACAACCATGTGATCAAGGAAGTAATTCTACTTGAGATCGGCAGCTCTTTC
The DNA here is from genome assembly GCA_019236675.1 of Verrucomicrobiota bacterium. GTDB lineage: Bacteria > Verrucomicrobiota > Verrucomicrobiia > Chthoniobacterales > JAFAMB01 > JAFAVN01. The sequence goes on along the minus strand of JAFAIO010000307.1, from coordinate 1,632 downwards.
CGCGGATAAATCACTCGTGCCATCCGGCTGGTCCGTATTCGCTCCTATTTGGGCATCGGTTACCACCTTATGAGTGACCGGTACATAAGGACAAGGCGCCAGAACGTTTCAGCCCAAAGCATTCTGACTAAGTGATATTGAGCAATAACTCTCCTGTGACGGGACCAGATCCTCGCCTTCCGCGGGTAGCAGATACCTACAATCCATCGCGAACTCCATTCGAGCTGGCCTGTTCGATTCCGCTCGCTTTCTCAAAATTATTTCATTTATGGTGGATATTTGTGAAAGTTAATCGCGTTCCAGGAGGGGCTCGGTTTTCGAGGCGCCTTGTTCTCCGTATCTCAAATCGTCTGAAGCTAGGGCTAGATAGTCCCCTGCGCCTAACAATTGCTGCAGGGATGATTCTTTTATACTGCCAAACTACAGTCAGTGCTCAGCTCACCATCTTGCATAGCTTTGGCGACGGCTCCATACCCAATGACGGAGCGCATCCCAGCGCTGGTCTAACTCGAGGACCAAATGGCGATTTTTTCGGAGACACCATTTTTCAAGCACATACCCTGAATACGCCTGCGGGTACAGTTTTCACGGTGACGCCGGCGGGAAACATCAAGATCATCAAGCGGTTCGGCCTCACGTCCAATATCTGGCCGACTGCGCCATTGCTTTACTACAAGAAGAAACTCATTGGGATAGGTGGAGGCGCTGTCTTCGCTCTAGTTGACGTACAGGGTCGCTGGCGACTCAGGTTTTGGCACAAATTCACTGGTGGCCCAGATGACGGAGCTAATCCTGCCGGGGGTGTAATTCTTGGTAAGGATGGCAATCTTTATGGAGTGACCGAGGACGGCGGCGGAACTGGTTTTGGTTTTGGTACAGCGTACAAGTTAGATCCCGCAACCCATAACTTTTCAATCGTGTATGCCTTCACGATGAATGATGCCTGGATGCCGGGGGCTACATTGGTGCAGGCAAACGACGGAAACTTCTACGGGAGCACCCTCCAAAGTCCGCTCGGTCAAATCGGGACGATCTTCAGGCTAACGCCAGAAGGCCAATTCACTACAGTTTGGACCCTTTTTCCTCAAACCCAGGCACCATTGATCCAAGCCAGTGATGGCAATCTCTACACCACAATCCCAGCATTTAATTCATCTGATGGGAGTATATTAAGAGTGGGAACAAGTTGTTGCGGTGCCATAATCCATTCCTTCGGCCTGCTTGATGGGGCAAATCCGATTGGGGCTCTAGTCCAGGGACCAGATGGGAACCTGTACGGAGCTACGACTGCCGGCGGAACGGCGGGAGAAGGCACTATTTTCGAGATTTCGACAGACGGATCGGTTTTTGACGTCGTACACAATTTTGGAGATGGATCTGTTCCCAATGACGGGTCTACGCCGAACGGCGGTCTGATCCTTGGTAAGGATGGGAACCTTTACGGGACAACCTACAATGGCGGTTCAGCAGGCTTAGGTACAGTCTTTAAGTTCACGCTGACTCCGTAACACATTTCTGGATTGGTAAATCGGTAGCGCCGGCTTCCGATTACCCGGTCGAGCTTCGAGGATTCGGGCGACGAACGTTCGTTTTCCGAGACGGGCGTCACTGGCGAAGATAGTCCTTGCCAGG
>JAFAIO010000297.1 GCA_019236675.1 Verrucomicrobiota bacterium | reverse complement strand
GGGATCCTGATGTACGGAGTCCGCGCCAGCATAACCACCGGCATTCGGCGGTCAATCTCTCGAACGCTACGGTGAGGGAATAGCCGCAAGAGAACGCAAAGAACGCAATAAAAAGAGACCGGGAAGAGAGCAGACCAACCGCAGATGAACGCAGATCGACGCAGATGAGAAGTCCAGCAGCGCAATGTGATAGGGCGAAAACGCGTCATCGGCCCGGCGACGCCACGAAGAGGTAGAATATCCGCAGCCCAGAAATCCTCCGGGGTAAAACTACACAGATTAACGCAGATTTCGTGCAGGGGTCTGACGGCGCCTTGTGAGATAACACATCTGTCCTCGTCGACGGGTCTTCCTTTGTTTTGCAGCGCTACGGGCCACAGACTGAAATCTGCGTTAATCTGTGTAGTTTTACCCCGGAGGATTTCGGGGCTGCGGATATTCTACCTCTGTTTGGCCTCAGCGGATCCGATGCTATGCCCTGCTTTATCGCCCTGCCAAGCCAGACTCTCTCATCTGCGTAAATCTGCGTTCATCTGCGGTTGGTCTGCTCTCTTCCGGGTCTCTTTTTATTGCGTTCTTTGCGTTCTTCTGCGGCTATTCATTCTGTGCATTGGCCGCTTCGGGTTCTTCTTCTTGCACCTCCAGCCGCTCCGCTTAAAGAACCCGCTATGCCTTATTTATTGATCCAAACTAACAAAGGGATAGGGGAGGAGGAACAAAGCCGGTTGATAACCGAGGCTTCTAAGATTGTAGCGACATTGCTAAACAAACCGGAAAAGTACGTCATGGTCGCCTGGACTCCGGCGCCTAAGATGACCTTTGATAATGATCCGAATGGTGCTGCCTTTCTTGAAGTGCGCAGCATCGGAATCCCGGAATCAGGTCGTCAGCAACTTCCCGGCGCACTGGCCAAATGCATCTCTGAACACCTGGGAATAGACGCCGATAGGGTCTACCTGGTGATGATGGATGTACCCGGTAAATACTGGGCACAAGGGGAACAGACGTTTGGGTAATTCGCTCTTTTTTGGCTCGGTCCGGAAGACTGTGAATCTCAGCCGGAGCTGCAAGGAACGCTGCCGCCGAAGCACATTCGGCCTAGCGCTCCAGGCAGCTCCATTCTGAAGATTCCCGAGACTTTCGCGGTCGTCGTTCTAGTGCCCGTTTTCGTCCTGCCGGATGTCCTTTTTAACAGCCACGATCGTCTTCTTTAGGTCCGCAATCCTTCTCAGATCCGCGTCGATTACGGAGTCTGGCTTATGCTCCAGGCGATCAATCTGGAGTTTTAGTTCGGCAATCTGTAGCTCTTCCTCATCTCTCGCCAGTTCGCGCCGATCCGCTCGAAGATCTGGGCGGTTCGGGGATGCGATTACCCCGGTCTCGCTCAGCAGGTTGGACGGATTGTAATCCGGAGACGTCAACCGGTCAGAGACTGGTACCGTCGCGTCGACGGCGTCCAGCATCTTCGGAAGAGACTGCGAAACGAGACTGAAGCTTTGCGGCTGCTGGCTGGCCATGAAACTCACCCGGTTGAGAATGGCGAGTTGTTCAGTCTGGCTGGTATCCGAAATGGCGGAAAGAATAGCCTCTCCCAATGCCGGATTGGCTTCGATCGCCGCAACGACGACTTGTCCGGAGAGCTCGATGGGCGTGACAGCCAGGATTGACTTAATTAAAGTCGTTGCCTGGCCCGCCTGGTCCGGTTTTAGCGCTGAAAAAGCCTGGCTGATGAGAGCCAGAGCTTCGCTTGATTTCCCGTTAGTTAATGCCGCAGAAATCGCGGCCCCATTATCATTCACTTCGGCCCCTAGCGGAGCAGCGAAGGCGAACATCATGCATAACAACACCCAATATCCATTGTGCCTCATTGGTGTCCCTCCTCCTGGAGAAAGCCCAAGGCAGTTAAGAAGCGAATGACACTATGGTCAATTTAAAAGAATATGAATAATATAGAAAATATAAATCGAACGTAGATAGACCCGCGGAAACGCAGTTTATGGAAAGTAGCCAGGAGGGAGCGCGATTTGGCCCGCTAGGCCGTTTCGGCAAGCTGCGCCGGCTGCCGGCTATCGGTGACGGCTTCGTCCATCTCCCGTTCGTAATGGCTGACCACCTCGTTGGTAGGTCCGAACATCTCGACTTGGCCATTACGAAGCCACAGACAGAGTTGGCTCATTCGCCGCAGGTGAGCCATCTCGTGGTTTACCAGGATCACGGTATGGCCCTGGTTGAAGATCGATTCAATCCGCTCAAAGCATTTCTTTTTGAACGCAGCATCTCCGACCGCAATGACCTCATCCAAAACGACAATTTCCGGGTTGAGATTCGCGGCCACGGAAAAGGCTAAACGAATGTACATCCCGCTTGAATAATTTTTGACCGGTACATCGATAAACTGTTCCAGCCCGGAGAAATCAACGATCTCGTCGAATTTCTGGCGAATCTCTCTCTTGGAGAAACCTAGCATGGTGCCATTCAAATAGATGTTGTCGCGTCCCGAAAACTCAGGATGGAATCCAGCCCCTACCTCAAGCAGACTGGCTAATCGGCCAAAGACCCTGGCGTTTCCCATTGTGGGCTGGGTAATGCGAGATAGGATCTTGAGTAAAGTAGATTTGCCGGCGCCATTTTCCCCGATAATGGCCAGCGTTTCCCCCTGGTGCAGTTGGAAGGAGACATCGCGCAGCGCCCAAAAGCCGGGGCGAGTATGTTCTACTGGCCTGGACTGTCCCGGCTGAAGCAACCGTTGCGCTCGGTTGACTGTGCGAGACCAGACATCTTCAAAAAAAGTCCGCTGGTTGCGTTCGCCGAGGAAGAATTGTTTTGAGATGTGATGGGCTTCTATAGCAACTCGCATTAGATGGTGTCGGTGAAAGTTCTTTCGGCTCGTTTGAAGCACGCGAGACCGGCCGCGGCAACGAGGAGCGTAATCACTATAGCGACCAAGAGAGGCTCAACTTGGGCATGTTCAGTGCCGAACAAGCTTGAGCGATAGCATTCCACAAAGCTGGCCATCGGGTTAATCGTCATCACCCAGCTCAAATTGCCTGGAACCGCGCTGCGTGGACAAATAACCAGGCTGCCATACATCCAGAGGTTGAGCATATAGCCCACGACGATCGTGAGATCCCGATACTTTACGGTCGCCGCCGCTATCAGACATCCGAGACCTAAAGCCAACAAAGCCATCAATCCAAGGATCAAAGGTAAAGTAAACAGCCAAGGACTCAGCAAGATTCCTCTCCCGCTCATGCCGTAGAACCCGATTACCAAGAAAAGGACGGCCAACTGCGGAATAAAATTGAGTACATTTGTCCCGATTTGGCTTAGGGGCATGATGAGCCGGGGAAAGTAGATCTTTCGAAATACAGGCGCGTTCAGCAAAAAAGTATAAGAAACCTGGCTCACACAATTTGAGAAAAAATTCCAAACGATGATGCCCGACATGTAGAAGACCAACGGAGGCAAATCTGTCGTGGAAAGGCGAGCGATCTGGCTAAAGACGATAAGGAAGGTGAGGGAGGCGACGAATGGTTGAACAAAAAACCAGAAGGGCCCGAGTGCGGTCTGTTTGTACGCAGCAACGAAGTCTCGTTTGACGAGCAACGAAAACAGCTCGCGATATGCCCAAAGATCCTTGGGATGACTGTGGAGCAACTTGCCCGGCTCAACCACATAACTCGGTTTGGCAACATTTATTTGAGAAGCTGACATTGCATCCGGAATTGGTTTACCGGAACTGAGCCGGATTGTGAGTGGGCCAGATCGCCGCTTGAGCGGTTGAATCCCGGCCGGCACAAGGAGACCCTCCTTGGTCGCATGGCAAGAAATTGCGACAGTTGCATTTGAAAAGGTTGGCCGGAGTATACACAAGTTCCGATCTGGCGACTAAGGACATTCTTTAAATCTATACTGAGAAGATAGGGTTTAGCAACTGCGCATGCCTGAGCAAGCGACCCTAACGGGATTCGAACCCGTGTTACCGCCGTGAAAGGGCGGTGTCCTAGGCCACTGGACGATAGGGTCTCAAAAAAAAGAGAGCCGTTACGGTGGCATTAACCGGCGAGTCTGCAAGTGAAATAAACGCCCGACTTCACCTCGTCGTTCAGGCTCACCTTTCACTTTTCACCTCTCAATTGAGCTCCTGCCCGGTGTCCCAAGATCAACGACGCCGCGCGCCCTGTAGCGCCGCGATGCTGGGCTAGCACACGATCGGAATTAGCCACCATCTCAGAAGCGGCTTTTGAACTGGTAAGGAGGTGCTCGACTGCGGATATCAGAGCCGATTCATCCGTCGCCTGGATTATTCCTTTCTCTCTTACAAGTTCTTCCGTTAAGAACGTAAAATTCTCCATATGTGGCCCGCAAATAACGGGTTTACGCGCGAGTAGTGGCTCTACAGGATTCTGGCCGCCCACACCGGTAAAGCTCTTTCCGATTACCACGACTGACGCGGTTTGGTACCAATCATTCAGTTCCCCAGTCGAGTCGACGATCAGTACCAATGTGTCTTGGTGAAAGTTCGGTTCGGAGCGGCGTGTATATGGAATGGATAGCTCGCGCAAGATTTTTTCGACTTCCGGGGTGCGTTCAAAATGACGCGGAACCAGGATCAGGAACAGGTCGGGAAATTTTGGTAACAGGCTTCGAAAAACTTGGACTAAGAGGGCTTCTTCGCCGGCATGAAGGCTGCCACCGAGCAAACATCGACGGCCCGGATCAATGCCCTGATGTTGCAGCCAGTCGACGAACCGGAAGTTGGCCGAGGCATCCGCAGTGTCATATTTGATGCTGCCCGTGAGGAAGACCTGATCTGATCGCAGGCCGAGCCGCGTCCAGCGTTGGGCATCGTGGGGGTCCTGGCTTAGAATCGCGCTCAACCGGTCCCAGAAAAGCGGCTTGGTGAATCGATGAAACCGATGGTACCGCGCTTCTGATCTGGGCGAAAGCCGCGCATTTGCTAAAAAAACCGGGGTTTTTTCCTGGTGCGCGATTGCTAAAAAACTGGGCCAAAGATCGGAGTCAATCAGGATAACCGTTTGTGGCCGGATGAGACGCCAAATCGGGCGTAGCAGCGGATAAAAGTCAATCGGGCTATAGATGACTCGGCTCCAGCCCGGAGCTCGATCTAACGCCAATTGGTACCCTGTCGATGTAGTGGTTGAGATCACGGCCCTAAACGTTGGGTCTTGCCGGCGTATCTCTTCGAGCAGTCGAATGGCTACCAAGACTTCGCCGACGCTAACCGCGCGTACCCAACTCCAGTTGCCCTGACCAAGCTCCGAACGTAACCGCTGCGAAAAAAAGCCGAACCGCTGAAAGAAGTTCCGGGCGTACCCGCCTCGCCGGATCATTCTCCGGAGATAAACCGGAAGTGAGACCAATAAGAACAGAGGCAGCAGCAGATTATAAAGCAATAAAAGCATCCCAAGCCAAACCGCAAAGGAACACGAATCTTAACCGCGAATGGACTCGAATAAAGAGCTTAACCGCGAATGCATACGAATGGACGCGAATAAAGGCCGGAACCGCAGATGAACCCAGATTTCTGCAGATGAGAAGTGCAGCAGCGCAATGCGATTGGGCGAAAACGGGTTCATCGGCCCCGGCTACGCCACGAAGAGGTAATATCCGGAGCCCCGAAATCCTCCGGGGTAAAATTACGCAGATTAACGCAGATTTCATTCTGAGGCCGGGTAGCGCTGCAAAACAAATGAAAAACCCCGTCGACGAGGACCGATGAGTTATCTCACAAGGCGCCGCCAGACTCATGACGAAATCTGCGTCAATCTGCGTTAATCTGCGGTTGGTCTGTTTCTGCAGGCGTCTTTTGGCCTACATTTGCGGTTAGAAACAGCACCTGGGTCGAGCCGTAAGTTTTATCGCGGAGGATGGTCCAGCCCAAGGACTGGAGGGCCAGATCACCGGACGTCTTTTCGAGGACAAGGAGGCCATCATTTAGCAGGTGGTCCTTGAGCGCACTTGAGGCGACGAGCTTCGCGGCAAGGTCGGGATCATTCGGCCGTTTCGAATAGGGTGGATCCGCGAAGATAAGATCGAACGTTTCATCTGACCGCTCCAGGAAACGAAACACATCTGAGCGAACTACTATGGCGTCGAGCCGGGTTTTTTCTAGGTTCGCTTTGATCGCAGCGATCGCCTTAGGGTGATCATCAACAAAGGTCGCTGTAGCTGCGCCACGGCTTAAGGCCTCGATGCCGAAAGCGCCGCTTCCCGAAAACAGATCCAGCACCCGCGCGTCGATCACCCGTTCACCCAGCGCCGAAAAGATCGCTCCGCGGACCATTTCCATCGTCGGGCGCAGATCATGACTTGGAATCCGGAGAGGTATGCCACGAGCGGAGCCGGCGATGACGCGCATGATCAACGCCGGGAGCGCCGGGAACGCCGGGAGCAAACGGGAGCGAGTCGAAACGAATGAGAACGCGCGAGAACGGATATCATACGAAGCTGGATTGGTTGTTTTTTCCGTTGCCGGCGATGCCGGCGATGACGTCGATCCCGGCGTTACTCATTCCGAAGTAGGCGCTTCGGATGGAGTAGGCCGGCTGCCGTGCAATAGCCGTTGCCAGAGCTTGCGACGGTCGCCAACGATCTTCTCAAAAAGGTTACTCTCTGGCCGCAGGAACGAACCCGAAACGTGAAAGTCCAGGTAACGGCTGTGTCCGTCGGTTGCCGGCTGGAAATTGTCTTCGAGCTCGTTGGGTATCTTCTGACTTAAGAACTGGCTGACGGTCAGCCGGCCGTCCAAAGCCAGCCGGTGGGCGTCTTCGACTTGGCCGTTCAGAGTGATCTGACAATTCTTGGAGACCAAACGGATCGAATCGACTTGAATATTGGGGCCGACTACCCGGAAATTTGAGACCGCGCGTTCCAGGTCCAACCGTTGCAACTCGTCGATTTGGGTCCAACGACCGATCTCTTGCATCAACGGGTACTGGTCCAGATAGGCGGACTTGATTTCCAGGGTGCCAAGGCCGGAAAGTTTTGAAGAATCGCGCACGGATCCTGAGAGCTCGAATGTTCCTTCCAGGGAGCCATGTGCACGATCCAAGAAATTGTTGGTACGGCTGGCGACTTCGTTCAGGTCGACCCCGGCGGCATGGAGCTGCAGGCGATAGTCAACCCCCGGTTTATTGAAGTCGACAGTCAGTTCGCCGGTTAATTCACCTCCGGCGACGCTGGCGCTGATTTCGTTCAAGGTAAGAACGCCGGCCTGAAATTTTACCGGAGCGCCGATATCATCTATCTGGATCGAGTCCACTACCAACGCGTTTTCAGCATGGGCGCGACCAAGATAATCCCCGTGGCGGAAATTCAGAATACAATCAAGTCCGTGAACCAGCGCTACGGTTGAGCCATCCGGGTGCACAACGGTAATCGCGGCGTCCCTGAGTTTGAACTTTTGAATTTCAACCCAGAAACGCCGGCTCAAGGTGTCACCCAAGGTGGGCGTTTGCGGCGTTAACGGAGATGGCGATGGTAAGGCAGCTGCGCTTTCGGCCGGCACCCGGCTAATCGACGGCTGGGAAGCAGGAGACTGCGAGCGTGAACTTTTCTTTTCCTGAACTAGCAGGGTACCGTGCTCGGTCGATCCTATGGGGATCGTGATATCGACATGCTGCAACAGGATCTCCCGAATAATGATCTTCCGGCGGAAAAACGCGTCGTAATCGCACCGGACCCGGAGGTTTTTGGCTTGCAGCACCGGAGACGATGTTCCAGGTTTCCCGACGGTAACGGAATCGAGATTTAGTCCTCCCCAGGGCGTAAATGTGATGCGGAAAACATCGATTGGGAGGTCCAAGCTCTCGCTGACCGATTCACGTAGCTCTCGCTGGATGCCCGGCGATTGAATGTACAGGTTGATAGCGAGTAATGCGACGCCAAAGCAGCCGATTACTCCCAGTAACAGGAATAATACAACCCGAAGGACACGTTTAAAACGACTCACAGCCGCCAAGCCGCTATAATTAAATCTATCGGTACCAATGGACAAGCGGAAGCTGTGTATAATTTTCAACCCGGCTGCTAGAGGCGGAAAGGCGGCTTCTCTCTATGGGGAGCTAAAAGAATTGGCAGGGCCGATCCCAATCTTCCGCGCGGCCGAAACGGATTCAATCCAGGCGTTGACTGCTACCGTGGCAAATCAAGGGTATGATCATATTGTCGCAGCCGGTGGCGACGGAACGGTCAACGGTGTCATCAACGGAACCGTGGCGGGCGACGTGCTTCTGAGCGTCTTGCCCTTGGGGACAATGAATGTTTTTGCCTACGAACTAGGGATACGCTCGTCGCAACTCAAGAAATGTTGGGAGATGATCCAGCTGGGGCGCCCCAGAACCGTGGATTTGGTGTTGGCCAACCAGAATTATTTCGTCCAATTGGCTGGAGTCGGTCTAGACGCGATGACAGTCCAAGCAACCGATTTGCAGATGCGTAAAACCATAGGGCCGGTCAGCTACCTGCTATCGGCTGCCAAAGTGATTGGTCGTCCAGCGCCAACCCTTCGCCTCAAGTTCGAAGACAATTCTGAAAGTGCCGGCTGTTTTGTCCTGATAGGCAACGGCCGTTTTTACGGAGGACCTTTTTCGTTGTTCCAGGATGCAAGGAATGACGATGGCTTGCTCGATCTGCTAATTTTTAAACACCAGAGCTATCTCGACATTTTCCGATATTTACAGGGAGTGCTCATCGGAAACCACACCGGCCTGCCCGATATCGAATACCGCCAAGTTCGCTCAGCTCAAGTCGTGAGCGAGGAGCCCATCGCACTAGAGCTCGACGGCGATGTAGCCGGCTCCACGCCGGTCCAATTTCAAATTGCCCCGAAGAAATTGCAGATCGTAGCTGGTTGAGGGGTAGCAGTAAGCAGTAAGCAGTAAGCAGTAAGCAGTAAGCAGTAAGCAGTAAGCAGTAAGCAGTAAGCAGTAAGCAGTAAGCAGTTTGCGGCCGCCGCACGGTGCCATAAGGATCCCATAAGTCTCATGAGTCCCATTCGATAGCGGCGCTGCCAGGCATGAGCTTCACCCAGCTTGCCGACACCGAACAGCGAACCGCAGACCATGAACCGTTCCTGGCCCAGACCCTGCTGCGCAACCCATAACCGCTAACCGAAATGCGCCAGTTGCACCAGCTTCCCAGCCTGTTTCATCGAGGAAACCGATATCCGGTAAGCACTACATTGGCGTTCATGGTCCTGTGCGGCTACACCCTGCAATGGATCTGCTCTTTTTGGGGGTCTGGACAAATCGAAGTTTGGTTGGGACTTAGTCGCAGTGGAATCTTAGGGGGCTGTCTCTGGCAATTTTTTACTTACTCTTTTCTAGGAGAGCTCGAGAACCCCTTGGGGAGCATGTGTCTGGTTATCGGTTTGATGAGCATCGGACGTGAGCTCGAAAATATTATCGGACCAAAACAATTCTTGTTCCTGGTTGCGAGCGCAACGGTGTTGCCAGGTATGGCTGCCGTACTTCATTCACCGACAGCGGAGTTGCTTGGTGCTTGGCCTGCGATGTTTGCCGTGGCTGTAGCCACCGCCGAGGCATTGTCGGAGTGCCAGCTCTCGGTGCCTTACTTTCGAGCAACGGTACGTTATCGATTCCTTGCAGCTGCCTTGCTCGCAGGTCTTTTCACGAGTTGGTTGCTCCCTTGGTTCCCTTTCGGTCACGCTTCCCCTTATGCCAACCTCGTCGGCGCCGGTATCGGTTGGCTTTATGTCCGCTTTCTGGGGTTTGGAAAACAGCTTCCGGGCGAAGCGATGTTTCGGAGCTGGCTGACAAAAAGAAGGCAGATGGCTCGAATGCCGGCACGGCGATACATCACGGAATTTGTTGATCCTATCTTAGAAAAGATTCATGCCGAGGGGATTCATCGGCTTAGCCGATCTGAACGGCGGATCCTTCGGCAAGCACGACAAAAAGCCAAGCGTACGCTACTGTAAGCCAGATGAGCGGGACCAGTCGCGCCGAAGCTAGCGAAGGCGGAACCGGTCGCGCCGTAACGGGCGGAGGCGGAAGTTTGCCCTGGGCCCAGAGACTTTCCACGCAGTGTTGGGATCCGCAATTGGCCGGAGAAATATTGGCCAGGCTGGCCGAGTTTTCTCCCGATCTGGAATCGGCTTGCCGCCAGTCGCCACGCGAAGGAGTTGACCTCCTGAATTTCCTTTGTTTTTCGCCGGTGTCATTCGAGAAGATCTGCCGGTCTCCAGACTTGCTGCTTTGGTTGACTGCTCCCGACGTGCTCGATTTCAAGAAGGCGGAGTTGCAAGGAAGGGATCGTGAAGGAGCGGACCCTGATTTCGAGTCGTTGCGAGCCTGGAAATCCCAAGAGCTGCTGCGAGTGGCGTTTCGAGAAATCAGCGGTTTAGCTGGATTTGTCGAGACCACTCGCGACATCACGGAGATCGCTGAACGATGTGTCCGGCAGGTTTATCGCCTCAGTTTTACAACCTTGAGCAGCCGATGGGGTGAGCCGCGAACTGGCTTCGGTGTGCTGGGGATGGGGAAGCTTGGTGGCCGAGAGCTTAACTACAGCTCGGATATCGATGTGGTTTTTCTGTATGGCGAGGAAGGATTCGTTAATCCGCGATTCAGTTACCATGAGTTTTTCACGCGGCTCGCCGAAAAGATTGTGAGCGAATTTGCCGAGAGAGGTAACGCGCTCTTCCGCATTGACCTGCGATTAAGGCCGGAAGGTAGCTCCGGGCCGTTGGTCCGCGGGTTCGCCAGCACTGAAAACTATTACGCTGGTTATGGCGAAACCTGGGAACGGATGGCGTTGATCAAAGCACGAGGGATCGCGGGCGACCAAGAATTGTTGTACGAATTCGAACATCGTCTCCAACCGTTCATATTCCCGAAGGCCGTGTCGGATGAGTTGCTGACCGAGATCGCGGCCCTGAAAGAACGAATCGAACGCGATTTATTAGACGCTGACGATCTGCATCGCAATGTTAAGCTCGGGTTCGGTGGGATCCGGGAAGTCGAGTTTGTCGTCCAGACACTGCAAGTGCTGCACGGAGCTCGTCATGCTTTTCTGCAGGAGCGTAACACCTTGGAAGCGCTCAGCGCGTTGGCCGAGCTCGAGATTATGCCGCCCAAAGAGGCCAATGCACTTCGATCGGCCTATGTTTTCCTGCGCGCAGTCGAGCATCGGCTGCAAATTGTGCGAGAACAGCAAACGCACACCTTGCCGGCCAGGAGCGAGGATCGCTTTCTTTTAGCGAAAAGCATGGGCCTCGATTCGGTTGAAGCGTTTGACGAACAGTACGGCGAACAAACCTTTACCGTCCGGGTGATCTTCAATCGTTTGCTTCAAAGCCGTTCCGGTGAGGTTGCCGAAAAACATGGACGGGAATTTTTCTCGCAGCCGGTCGAGGCGAACAAGACCCTGGAACGGCTGCAGGCGGGGCCTAGCGACATGCATGTCTCGGCACGTACCCGTCGCCTGTACGCCAAGCTAGAACCGGAATTACTGGGCTGGCTCGCGCGGATAGCGGATCCGGACGCAGCCCTGGGTCGTTTCGTCCGATTCGTGGACAACTATGGGATCCGCGGCCTCCTTTTCGAGACATTGTTGGCCAACCCGCGATTGTTGGAGTTGTTAGTCCGCTTGTTTGATGCCAGCGCCGCATTTAGCGAATTGGTCATCCGGCGTCCAGAGTTGATCGAGGAAATTGCCCGTGGAAGAAGGTTGGACACCACGGCCAGCGCTTCCGATTACATGGCCGCTCTGAACGCTAATCCGGAGAGCCTGGGACCTTTAGAATGGGTGAGAGAGTTCCGCGAGTCGGAAGTCTTGCGAATCTTGCTCCGCGATATTCTGGGAGTCGCCTCATTAAACGAGTTGCAGATCGAGATGACAAACTTGGCAGAGGCCTGTGTCCGGTTCTGTCAGGGAAACATCCCGGGAGCGGACCGGCTCACGATCGTGGCGCTCGGAAAATTCGGCGGCCAAGAACTGCTTTACGGCGCTGACCTGGATGTCGTGTTTGTTGGAGAAGAACCGGGGCCAGCGGAGCGGCTAATTGCGGCTCTCAGCGCGTCGACCAATGCCGGTCGAGTCTTCCCCATCGACACCCGGTTGCGACCCGAGGGAGATCATGGGATGTTAGTAGTGACTCTCAGTGGTTACGATTCCTATTTCCACGGCCGAGCGCAAACCTGGGAGCAGCAGGCATTGACCAAGGCTCGCGTGATTTCCGGGCCTGCCCAAGTAGAGGTAGAGTCGCTGATTACTAAAGTCTGGGAACGGCTTTGTACCCGACCCGGTACGAAGGCGGAAATTGCTGGTATGTATGCACGCATCGTAAAAGAACGGGCTAAGGGCCGTGATTGGTACGAGTTCAAGACCGGTGCTGGTGGACTGATCAGTATCGAGTTCCTGGTACAATCGCTAGAGATCGAGCAGGAAGTTCGCGAACCGAATACCTTGAAGGCCTTTGAGCTGGTTGGCGAACGAATAGGAAACCGCGAATCTGAGACCTTAGCGAACGATTACATTTTCTATCGGCGAATCGAATCGATCTTGCGGCGCGCGAACAATCAATCGGTTTCCAGCGTGCCGGCCCAGGAACCCGAGCAAGCGAAACTCGCCTTACGGATGGGGTTCTCGGATCGCGCGACATTTTTCGATGATTACCGCGTACGCCGTTCGCGTGACGACGAAATCGTCCGGAAGTATTTTTATGGAGCGTAAAGCGACGGTAGGGCGAAAACCTCGGCGCGCCCAGGATGCCGATTTCGCCCTTTCGGCAGAACGCGCCGGGTTTGAGCCGTGCCTTGGTCGCGTTGTTGCCCAAGACGCGCGTGAAGTCAGCGTTCAGTTCGCATTCGTCCTGCGTGGATTGCGATCGTCGAGTCGCGGCTCAAATCCGGCGCGGTTAGCGTCTTCACTGTCGCGAAATCATGGGCGCGCCGAGATTTTCGCCCTACCGTTCTCGGCTCTGCGCCTCATCGCTTTGCCTTAACATATCGTGCCAACTGACGTTTCTATCCAGCTTTTCAACCATGTCGATGACGCCTGGTCGGATGGGTTGCGCGACTGGCTGGAAACAGGATCCGAAGCGGCCTTGTCCGGTCAAAAAGTCTGGATGGTTTGCCGCTCTTTTGTTCAAGCGAATTGGTTGCGCCGGCGCTTTCTGGAAGAGGCTAAGACCTTAATGGGTGTCCGGTTCCTCGATCTACGCCGGCTTCGGCGGGAGCTCTGTTTGCGAGCTGGTCTACCGACACCTTCGTTTGGGCGAGAGACATTGAGTCTGATTCTGCGAGCAAACATGACGGAAGCGGAAGCTGCATCCGCGTATGCCGGTCAGCTACTCGATGCACTGGATAACCTCGCGGCTTGCGGGTGGCTCGACCGCTTTGGCGCCGATACGGCGATGAACGTTCTCCATGTAACCCAAAGTCTCAGGCCGGCTGTGCGCGAGATTATCGCATCCTTACTTTGGCGCCCGCGCGTGGATCAAGCCCTGGTCGAAACCAACATCCGAATCCCAAAGCTGCGTCTCGGGTTTTTTGGACTGGATGCCCAGTCTTTAGATCAACAAGCACTCATCGCGGCTGCGTTGTCGGCTTCCGAACAAGCCTATTTCTGGGTCGCTCAACCGCTCGTGGGTCAGGATATTTTCATGCGCTGGATTGAGCGGCTGGAGACCCGTTTGCACGCGACGGTCAGCGTGGCTGCCAGCCAAGGCGAGCGCCGGCCTTATGAAGATCTGGTTAGCCAGTTTGTTTATCCTACCAAGCCGCCGGAGACTGTTCCTAAACTGATTCGAGGTGCTCGTTGGTCGGATCAGGTCCGCGCTGTGGTGGCGGTCGTGCAAGAAGAGTTCGGGCGTGACCGTCGCGACATCGCTATTGCCATCCCTCAAGGCTCACCATCCGGCGCGGCCATAGTGGAAGCATTGATTGCGGTCGGTATTCCGGTTAGCGACGAGTTTCGCTCAAACGCGATCCTGGCTTCCTCAGAAAGGGTGCATCGTTGGTTAGCCAATTGGGTTGTCGGTCCGCGAACACCCGAAAAGTTGCTCCAATTGGTTAATTTGCTGGCGCACGGACCCGACAGCTACGGTCGTTTTCGTGATTATCTTCTAAGACAATTTGACGACCGGCAGACCCGCCTGGTCGCGGAGCTCCTGCCTGTCGAGGGCGGCTACCGTTGGATACGGGAATTAGTGGAATTCGGGCCGGACTGGCCTGAAAAGGGTTCCTGGAAACAGCTTGATGCTAAGTGGTCTGATACCGCGATCCAGTTTCAGGAATTTCTGAATCAGCATCGATCTTTCCTTCGCCCGGTGCGAATCTCGCTCGAACCGTTACAACCAAATTGGGATGAAATCGGAAATGCACTAGGAGACTTGGTAATTTCATCGGGTCTCTTTCTCCGGTTCGTGTTTGATTCATTTTCTGCACCCAGCCGGATTGGGCATCGAGAGGCCTCGCATCGTTATGCCCCGGTCGTTGTCAGTACACCGGAACAGCTGCACGCCACCAGCTGGGACGCCGTGATCTTGGTCGATGGGATCGGCGACCTCTGGACACGGCCGGTTGAACAGGATTCACTCCTCAGCCAGGAATTCAGGACTCGGGCGCGGGGTGAGGGATTCTTGCTGCCAACGATTCAGGATCACGCATCCCTCCGCGAAGATGCGATTCTCCAATTGATCCAGCACGGCCGTTCCTCCGTGACGCTTTGCGGGTACGCTAAAGAGGAGAGCGGTGAAGAGGTTGACGCGAACCGGTTCGTTACGTTTATCGAACATAGCCTCGGCGCTGTGCCGCGCTGGTTTGAGCTGGCGGATACCGAGCCGGTAAATCTATTTCCACTGTTGGGAAAAATTCGCCGGGAGCGCTGCGATCCGGAACATGGTTTTGACGAGTACCTGTTTGATTTCAGCAGCCTCGATCTGAAAGCGGATGCTTGGTCGGCGTCGGAGCTGCAAAAAGCCATTGCTGCGCCCGGTACATTTGCGTTTAGACAATTGTTCGGTGTCCGGCGGACTTGGGATCGTCGGTTTGAACGAGATGGCCGCAGGACCTTAGGAACCACCCTTCATAACTTAATGAAGGTCATCCTGCGCCATCCACTTGGAGATCTATTTAAGGAAGATCTGGGAGATTTACGGCAGAGCTCCGGATTGAAGGAAAGCAGGGGACCGAATGCTTACCGTTACATTACAAAGATCGCGCTGGGATGGAATCTGCCGACCGAGGATGCCTGGTGGAAATCGATTATCGCGAAAGCGGCTCACCTGGTCGAAGGCATGTCGCAGAAGCTAACTGATCGGTTGGAAGATTTTCCGTACGGAATCTCTGAGTATTCTTCGGGCGATAAAATCGTGCCCGAACTGCAACTGTTCTTAAAAGGTCGGTTTGATCTTTTATTAGCCAATGTTGATCACATTGACGGGGCCGACATTGTTATAATCGATTTCAAAACAACGAACTCGATCCGGCGTTTTAACGCGGATACTGGCGAAGGTTTCCAGATCGTCGCGTACACGTTGTTAGCCAAAGTATTGGGCGCGGCGCATTGTGCCCAGTTTGTGTTCACGCCGGCCAGCGCGAAAGAATTAGATCTTAACAATGGAGCCGACGAGATCATCGCGAAGCTGAACGAATTGTCTTGGATGCAAGAGACACACTGTTTCGGTCATGCGCCGTTATTGCGGCAAGAATTTGCGATCAATGAAGCGATGCCGTTAGCAACATTGACGATCCCCGTCTGGGTTCTGAGGAAGAAACGCGCGCTGTTGGCGGAAGGGATAATAGACACACAAGACTCGGATCCTCCCATGCCCTCCTAATCGTCCCATAATCGTACTCGTCCTCGTCGTCGTCCTCGTCCTCGATAGCCCATCGCTTACCCACCTCCCACAACCTCTCAAACTTCCAATATGTTCGACCACGAGAAACTCGACGTTTATCAGCTCGAATTGAGGTTCCTCGGTTGGGCTACGGAATTTTTAGTCGAACTGGCTGATAAACCGTCCCCTGTGACTAAACGAGAACTAAGGGACCAACTTGATCGGGCGAGCCTTTCGGCCCTTTTGAACACTGCGGAGGGAAATGGGAGACGCCAAGGGAAACAACGCGCGAAGTTCTTCGACGACGCACGTGGATCGGCGATTGAATGCGCGGCGTGTTTGGACGCGTCAGTGGCGAAGAAGCTTTCGAATGTCGCGAGGATCCGACCGGGAAAAGACCTGTTAGAACGTA
>JAFAIO010000166.1 GCA_019236675.1 Verrucomicrobiota bacterium | reverse complement strand
ACTTTGCGGCCAGGCGTTAGCTGAGATCTTGTTCGGAGATGTAAATCCTTCCGGCAAATTGCCGATCACGATGGAGGTGAAAGCCTCAGATAATCCGGCTTACGCTACCTTCCCGACTCCGGTTAATCAGCATCCCGACGACATCATGTACAGCGAAGGGATCTTTATCGGGTATCGCGGATATGACAAGAGTGGAATTAAGCCGCTCTTCCCATTCGGGTTCGGCTTATCGTATACGACGTTCTCGTTTACGAACCTAAAGATCTCTGGCAACTACAGCGGAACCACGCCGGTGAGTGTATCGTTCACCGTTACAAATACTGGCCATGTGGCTGGCGCGGAAGTGGCCCAGTTATACGTTGGAGAGCAGAACGCACCAGTTCCGCGTCCACTTAAAGAGCTGAAAGGTTTCCAGAAAACCCAAGTCTTGCAGCCGGGAGCATCGCAGAACATAACATTACAACTGGATCAACGTTCCTTCGCTTATTGGAACACCAGCATTGAGAAATGGGATGCTCCGAAAGACACTTATAATGTCTATGTTGGATCTTCCTCTCAGATTACCGATCCGACTACGTTAAAGGGTCAGGTCATGGTGACGCACGACATCACGGCAAATCCTTAGTGGCGGTGGGTGAAAATGCAGCCGGGCGCAAGCGAATGCTTGCGTCCGGCATTGCGTTCTGGAATTTGTCCCGAAGGGACTTAAGGACTCAGCCTGGGGTTTTAACCCCAGGAAAAGACAACATGGCGACCCGCCCTGAAGGGGCGGAAGAGGAAGAGTTTTGTTGTGGAACGGACGAGGACGACGACGAGTACGAGGACTATTCTCGCAGCGACGCCCCTCCTAGCTCCTAAATTCTAGCTCCTGGTTTTATTCAGCCATCACGATACCGTGACAGGCCATGGCAACCATTCCCGTTACGCCTTATTCACTTGGGGTTTGTTACTATCCGGAACAATGGGACCGCTCGAAATGGCCGGAAGATCTTGCCGGGATGCGGCAGCTCGGCCTCCGTTACGTCCGCATCGGAGAATTTGCCTGGAGCCGTCTGGAACCGGCGCCAGGGAAATACCAATTTGGTTGGCTGCAAGAGGTGCTTGATCTGGCGGCGGAGCGCGGTCTATCCGTGGTGCTCGGTACCCCGACCGCCACACCACCGAAGTGGCTGGTTGACCGAATGCCGGACATGCTGCCGGTCGACCAAGACGGCAAACCGAAAATATTCGGCTCTCGCCGTCACTATTGTTTCGCGCATTCGGGCTATCGAGCAGAATCAGCTCGGATCGTAACAAAACTCGCCGAGACTTTTGGCCAACATCCCGCCATTGTCGCCTGGCAAACGGACAATGAATATGGCTGCCACGGCACCATCCTCAGCTACTCTAATGCTGCGCGAATTGGCTTTAGAAGCTGGTTACAGGACAAATATCAAACGATCGACCGTCTGAATCAGGCTTGGGGCAATGTGTTCTGGAGCATGGAGTATGAGAGTTTCGACGAGATCGAGTTGCCTAACCTGACGGTGACCGAACCTAATCCGGCCCACGCTTTGGATTTTCGCCGGTTCAGTTCGGATCAGGTGAGAAGTCTTAACCGAGAACAAGTCGAGATCATCCGAAGGTTATCCCCGGGGCGGACGATTCTTCATAATTTTATGGGCGAATTCCTGGCGTTCGATCACTTCGACGTGGCTCGCGATTTGGATGCGGCTAGTTGGGATTCGTATCCGCTCGGCGCCCTGACGCTACTGGATGTGCCGGAGAACCATAAACGTAAATTCCTTCGCTCCGGAGACCCCGATTTTCCGGCTTTCCATCACGATCTGTATCGTAGCTGTGGCCGCGGCCGTTGGTGGGTGATGGAGCAACAGCCGGGCCCTGTCAACTGGGCTCCTTACAATCCATCTCCCCACCCCGGCATGGTGCGGCTTTGGACGCACGAGGCATTTGCACACGGAGCGGAAGTCGTCAGCTACTTCCGCTGGCGCCAGGCCCCCTTCGCTCAGGAACAGATGCATTCCGGAATTAATCGGCCGGACGGCAGCCCTGATGTCGCCACTGCCGAAATTCAAGCGACCGTTAGCGAACTAGCCAGCGCTTCATTTAAGCACAATGATCAAAGCAAGGCCGCTCCCGTCGGATTGATCTTTGACTATGAAGCGGCTTGGACGCTCGCCATCCAACCGAATCGAGAAAGCTTCGACTATTTTACGCTCGCGCTATCGTTTTATCGATCCGCACGCCGCCTTGGTCTCGATGTCGATATTCTTCCGCAGACTGCCAACCTCGATGAGTACAAATTGCTCCTGGTGCCGAGCTTACCGATTCTTCGTCCCGAGCTGATCGCATCCCTTAAAACATTCCGGGGCTCGGTTGTGATTGGTCCCAGAACGGGTTCGAAAACAGCCGACTTTCAAATCCCATCCAATCTTCCTCCCGGCCCGCTCCAAGAGCTGTTCCCGATGCGGGTCGTACGGGTGGAAACGCTGCCCGATTTCGAACCAATTCCCGTATCGTGGAATGGAGCAAGCTACGAGTGCCGATATTGGCTGGAACAGATCCAGACCACAGCAACACCTTGGATTACTTTGGAAAACGGAAACGCGGTCGCATGCACTCATGAAGCGTTCACCTACTTGGCAACCGTTCCGGAACAATCCCTCCTGGATGCGATTGTGAGCGATATCGTTTCAAGGGCAAATTTGCCAACCCTATTATTGCCCGATGGGCTCCGCACCCGAGTCTCCGGAAATCTTCGTTACTTTTTTAATTACGGCCCGAATAAGGTTTCACTGCCGGTGCCAAAAGAAACCGAGTTCATTGTCGGCGGTCCAGAACTGTCTGTGGCGGGAGTCGCGATTATTCGGCTTTCATAGGCCGAGCCTGATAGGGCTGATTCGTCGAAATTTAACAGGCGTACACAAATTGGTCTTTCACCAGCGGGAAACCGGCTCCGGAGGAGCCAGATCTTTATAGCACGCGAAAGCAAAAAATGTGCGGGCTCCGCAGGAGCGACATCTATTTGGGAATGTTAATTGGATGTAGGTGCGCCCATCGTTAGATGCCGCTGCTAGCGGAGCTGATCACGTGCAGAGGGCTGTAGCTATAAGGATTTCGCTCCTACGGAGCATAGAGCCCAGCCGCTCCGACCGAGGTTAAAATGGTACCTAGAACCTAAAACGTATAAGCGCTACACCGAGAACCACTCGATCACTCCTTGAGCCACGAGTTTTGCTCTGGCCCATTCGCTCTTGTCTTGGTAAATAATAACCTCCGGTGGGATCTCATCCTCTTTAAACTTCCTCGAGACCCGGAGCGCTCCGAGCTGTTTCAAATGCGTTTCAAACCGATTCGTAACAGACGGATTCTCGGTTAAGGCGCTGGACTCAGTGGGCCGATATTTATCGAGCCAGGCTTGGAACATATCGACAAGTTGAGCGTCGGAATACGCCTTCCAATCAATCCGGAACACCGCCTCCCACATCGACAGGTTGATCGGATGAACAGGCCACCCCAATCTATCCTGAGAAGCCGCGAGTGCTTCCGACCAACCTTCTCCGGACGGCGCCGTGGCTCCGGCGGGGCTCACCGGACGGAGACCCTCCGGGCTAAGTTGCGTCATCGCGAAGAACGAGAGCTTTTTCAAGTGAGCGATCTTGGGGTCATCTTTAGCCGACCATCGCAAACGTCTTCGCCGTTCCTCTGCCGGAATCTGGAGATAAGGTTTATCCGGCCATTCCGGCCAGAGCATAAACGTTCTGGCGGGGTCGGTCATCAACTCTTCATGAGCGCTTGACCAGGGATTCGATAGGTAAAAGTCGAATCCGTTAGGAACGCCCGAAGGAATGACTGGACGGCTACTAGCGCAGAGCTCGCGGAGGCTATTGCTCTCACGAGAGTATTCGTAGAAATAGCAAGGCGCCAGTTCATCGGCTGGACAATCCACGAACATGGCCCAAAGCTCTCTGGGAAACGCGGTCATAGATATTTAATGAGTGAATTCTCCAGTTGCCTGCCGGATTCAATACCGGGTGATTTTGAGGATTTTCAAGTTTTTTCGTGCCGATAAGAAACAGGAAGAGCGGAAAGCCGATTGCCACAGCAAGGCCGCGAAGACAATTACTGACAGTAGCAAGAATCATCTTTCAGGGCCGGTCTCTTCCTTCGCGGCCTTGCTGTGGCAATTTTCTGTTCTTTGGTGTCTTAGTGTGAGATTTCCTGTGCTGTTCATCCCTGTATCACCTTCTCACCAAAAAGTATGAGTGTTTTAACTCCTAAAGCGCTGTGCTGGCGGCGCGTCATCGATAATAACAGCCTCGAGTATGCTGTCGCCCAACCATCGGCGCCAGGAATAGAGTTGGCTGGAACTATTGTTGCCATAGACAACCAGGCTCCGCTCGAGGTTCGTTACCGGATCGAATGCGACGCCGGTTGGCGGACTCGATCCGTCTCGATCGAACAACGCCTCGGGCTCCAGCAATCGTCTCTCTCTCTGGCCGTGGATACAGGCGGCGCGTGGAGTGATCAAGGCGGCAGCCTGATCGACAACTTAACCGGGTGCTTCGACGTCGATCTCGAGCTGACGCCGATTACGAACTCCTTGCCCGTCAACCGGCTCAATCTCGCCGTGGGTCAAGTGGAAGAAATCGCCGTGGCCTGGATCCGCTTCCCATCGCTGGAGATCGTGCGCGCGCGCCAGTCGTACGAAAGGCTCTCCGAGCGCACCTATCGCTACCGAAGCCTCGGCAGCGGTTTTACGGCCGATATCGATGTTGACGAGATTGGGCTTACGGTTCGATATGAAGGAATTTGGGAACGCGTTGCGTGAAGGGGTCGGGACGAACCCCGCTGGAGAGCCAAACGCGCTGAGACTAAAGGAATGGCCGCAAAAGATCGCAAAGCGGCCTAGGCGCAACCAAATCGTACTCGTCCTCGTCGTCGTCCTCGAAAAGCGATTCTTCCCAGCATTGATAAACTACCGGGTATCCGCTTCTTGCTGACGATTGCATTTCTAGTCCAAACGACCAAATCGAGGACGAGGACAACGATGAGACTAAAATCATCGCGAACCCCATCGATTCTTGAGGGCAGTAGCGCAAGGATCGCAAAAAAGAATTCGAGGCGAGGCCGTCACTTGGTGGGGCGAGACAGCGCATGCGGTCTCAGCGCCGACGATCGGAGCGGCCGTAGCTCAGCGTACATTCAGTTCATCCAATCGCCGACGCTGCGCCAGAGTCTCCGACCGAGTCGGCCTCGCATCCCCCTTCGCTAAAGCTTCGGAGGACAAGAGCGAGGCAACGCTCCACGGTTTGCATCCCTCATCGGCTAGCGGCTCATCAGTTCATCCACTTCTTTCCGGAACGGCATTGATGGCGCGGTGCCGTGGCGGGTCACGGAGATCCCGGCGACTGCGCATCCGAACCGCACAGCCTCCACGAGCAGCTTTTTCTCAGCCAATGCAACCGCGAAGCCACCGGCAAAGGCATCGCCTGCGCCGGTGGTTTCCACGATTTTGTCCACCGCGAACGCCGGAACATGTTCGGTTACCCCGGGGCCTTTCACGAAAGCTCCCTTCTCGCCCAAAGTAATCACCACGTTACGCACTCCAAATGCGAGCAACTCATCGGCGAGCTGCTCGATGTTTTGGAATTGATCCAGCGATTCTTTGCCAACCAGGGTCACTGCCTCGGTTTCGTTCGGGGTTAAATAATCGACCTTGGCCAATACTTCCGGCGGGACCGGTAAAGCGGGAGCCGGATTCAGGATGATCGGAACACCGGCGGCATGCGCCAGCTCGATCCCCCGAACTGTCGGCGCTAGCGGTAGCTCGAGTTGCGTCAGGAAAATGTCTGCGCTACCGATGTCGGTTTTGGCTGCTTCGACTTCTTCTACCGTGAGATGCGCGCAAGCGCCTTGAACGACGATGATCGAGTTTTCGTTTGTCTTTTCATCGATGATGATCGTCGCGGTCGCGCTGGTTTCTTCCGGGTCTTCATAGATATGCGTAAGGCTCATGCCCTGCTCGACATAAAAACGTTTCGCCATCTCACCGAATGCGTCTTTCCCGATCTTTGTGATCAAGCCCACATCCGCATCTAAACGCGCTGCGGCGACAGCTTGGTTCGAGCCTTTGCCACCCGGTCCCAGCTTGAAGGAGTTCCCCAGGATCGTCTCACCCCACTTCGCCATCCGATCTGTCCGGCAGGTGAGATCCGTTACGAACGCTCCCAGAATGCTGACTTTCGCCTTGGGCATAGCGCTTATCCTATATGAGAACGCCCTTCTTAATGATCACACACCCGTAAGGACGCAGTTCACCGGTCGCAACGATCGCAAAGGCTTTCTTGGCCCGTTCATAAAATGCAAACCGCTCGATCTTGCCCAGCGGCCAATGTTTGCCTTCCTGCTTATCGATTACCGCTTGGAATTCCTTCTGCACCTCGGGCACTTCATCCGGCTTTCCTACCACCTCCATTCGCAAGGCGGGGTCATCGACAAATGAGTCGAGGGGAATCAGTTGCAGAATAGCTTCCAGTGCGGCCGGACCGCTGACCCCATCAAGCCGGACAAGCCGCTGTGCCATCGAGACGGATGGGAAATGGGCGTCCACGATCACGATGTCATCACCGTGTCCCATCGAAGCTAAAGTGTGCAGCAATTCGGG
>JAFAIO010000306.1 GCA_019236675.1 Verrucomicrobiota bacterium | reverse complement strand
TGGAAGCAGGAGGACGCTTTGTGGTCTGCGCGTGGCTCGGTCGCGAAGCTCCATCATCGCTTGAGGTTGCCTGGTTGCTACGACCGATCTGTGAGGAAGGCAGGGTTCCGCATCTACCGACCCTCAACGAATTAAGCGCCTCAGCCAAAGCGGCCGGGTTTGAACTAGTCAACTCGATGGACTGCACTCGCGCAGTCCGCCGTACCTGGGGCATTATTTTAAGGCGGATGATCGGCCGCTTGTTAACGGATAGTCGTTACCGCGCGTTTCTTCTAGATCGGCGACGACGCAACCGGATCTTCGCTCTCACTGTCGTCCGGCTATGGCTAGCGTATTGGGTAGGCGCCATGCGGTATGGCATCGTCACCGTCGAGCGAAAGCAGTGACACGTAGTCCAAAAAGTAATCAGTAATCAGTAATCAGTGTGTAAGTAATCAGTGCTCCCAAATGGAGCGCATGCTTACAAAAGATCCTCGGATCTCACTGATTACTGACCTACTGATTACTGATTACTTTTCTGTCACCCTCCTCGTTAACGACTTACCCCCCGCGTCCCACCTCCGCCTCCGTGTCTGGGGCAAACCCGCGCCTGAGCGTGTTCTCTGTTACCACGCGAGGAAAAGTGAAATGGAGCAGATAATCGCGTCCACCGGCTTTTGTGCCGCCGCCGGACATATGAAAACCACCGAACGGGTGGCGGCCAACGATAGCGCCGGTGATGGACCGGTTAATGTAAAGGTTCCCAACTTGGAAACCGTGCCGCACCTTCGCAATATTATCCGGGCTGCGGGAATAGAGCCCGCCAGTCAAAGCGAACGGGGTCGAATTCGCCATTTCGATCGCCTGGGTTAGATCGCCGGCCTGATGCACCGACAGAACCGGTCCGAAAATTTCTTCCTGGGCGATCTGCGCATCGATCGGAACATCTACGAAGATAGTTGGCGGAACGAAATACCCTTTGAGCTGGTCTGGGAGAGTCGCTTGAAACGCGGTTTTGTGTTTCTGCTTTCCGATGGTCAGGTAACGCTCGATCTTTGCTTGCGCGTCTTTGTCGATAACCGGCCCGACATCGGTGGAAGGATCCTCGGGATAACCGATCTTCAACGCCGCCGCGGCTTCTGTTAGACGAGATAGCAGCCGATCCCCGACTTCTCCCACGAGAATGAGCCGGGAAAGAGCAGAACATTTCTGGCCTTGAAAGCCGAATGCGGAATAGATGATACCGACAACTGCTTCATCCAGATCGGCATCGGTATCTACAATGAGCGCGTTTTTACCACCCATCTCGCAGATCACTTTTTTCAGGTTTTTTTGTCCGGGATGGGTGATGCCCGCGAGCTGCCAGATGGCGGTCCCAACCTCTCGCGAGCCGGTGAACGCAACGAAATCGACGTCCGGATGAACCACAAGGTAAGAACCGACCGCTTCCCCGGTACCACTGACTAAGTTAGCGACGCCTGGTGGTACGCCGGCATCTTCCAGTGCATGCATGAAAAGCGCGCCCACGACACTTGATTGTTCGGCGGGTTTGATAACGACGGTGTTGCCGGTTACCAAGGCGGCAACGGTCATCCCGCAAAGAATCGCGAGCGGAAAGTTCCACGGGGCAATAATCGCGCCCAAACCTCTGGGAATGTACGTTTCAATACTGACTTCACCGGGGATATCTTGAGTGAGCCTGCCGCGTCCTAACCGTCGCGCTTCTTCGGCGTAGAACTCACAAAAATCTATTGCCTCGACTACATCCGCATCGGCTTCCGTCCACGTTTTGCCGACCTCGAAAACTTCCCAGGCCGCCAGCTCGTACCGGCGTTGGCGAAGCCGGTCGGCTACCCTTTGGATAATGCGCGTGCGTTCTTCAAAAGAAGTCTGGCTCCAACGCGAGAACGCTGCCCGGGCGGCGGCCACGGCATCCATCACATTGACGGAATTTCCGGCGGCACTATGTCCGAGGATCTGCTCCGGCCGGGCCGGATTTACTGAAGGGACCTCTTCATCGGTTGTGACCTGCTTGCCGTTGATCACCAGAGGGTAGCTTTTTCCAAATTGCTTCTGCACTTGCTGCAGAGCGAGGTCCATTCTCCGGCGAGCTTCGTTCAGCGCAAAATCGGCCGGTGGCTCATTCACAAACTCAGGTTGCGCCAAGCTGGGCTGGGTCTGGCCGTTACGCTGGTCTTCCCCAATCAACGAGCTTGGGTCTTCAAGCAAAGCGGAGATCGATGCGTTGGAGCTGAATTTTGCCCTTAGAAATCCTTCATTAGAAGTGTTCTCAAGCAAACGGCGAACGAGGTACGCCATTCCTGGAACTAGTTCGCCGACAGGACAGTATTCGCGTACCCGATGACCAAGCTTGACCAATGCCCGGCGAATCGGTTTGGCCATGCCATAGAGCATTTGAAATTCGTAGTCACCAGGTTTGAGGCCGAGCTTGCCGGCGTAAACGATGGCATGGGCGATGCTCCGGACGTTGTGGGACGCGAATGCCGGGTAGACGAGCCCGCGATTGTCCAAAAGAAGCCGGGAAACTTTTTCGTAGTTGGCGTCAGTCTCCGCCTTCGAAACAAAGACCGGTACTTCCCAGGTCCGCTGAGCCGCAATGACTTTTTCGTAATCCCAGTAGGCTCCTTTCACGAGCCGGATCGTGAAAGGTCTGCGCAAACTTGAATTCCAAGAGAGCAGATCTTCGGTGTCTGCGAAAGAATCGCGAAGATAACATTGGATCACGAGTCCAAGGTGCGGATAATCCACAAATTCCGGGTCTGTGCGCAGCTTTTTAAAGAGATCGATCGTCAGCTGTTTCAACCCGTAATGTTCCATATCCAGGTTGATAAAAGCGCCTAACCGCTTGGCCTGAGCGACGATCGGACGAAGCCGGGCCAGGATCATCTCGATGCTGCGTTCCGGGTCCGTTGCTTGGATCCGCGCGCAGAGGGCAGAGATTTTGACAGACACATTTACCAGGGGCGGTTCGGTCGGGGCTAGCGGGCACTCGACACGCCAATCGGCGGTCGCGCTGGCCAGGAATTCCAGCAATTGACGGTAGCGGAGCGCATATTGTTCCGCCTCGCGTTCGCTCACTACGGTTTCACCCAAGATATCGACGGTGAACCTGGCATCCTCTTTCCAAATCTGGCGAAGGTTTCGTAAGGCAGACGGTCCATCCTTACCCGTGATAAAAATGCTCGCCATCGCAGCGATGTTCTTTCGAATCACGGTCGCAGGCACCCCCGGTAAAATCGTCCCAACGCTCAGCGCGCCCCGCAGCAGCCCGGAGACGGTGGCTTTCGAATCCCGAAGGTATTCCGAGAGATGCCTGACCACATCATCGGCCGAGGTCAGGGTGGGAAGGACATCAACGAACCTGAACATCTGAGTCTTGAAACTTTCGTCCCTCATGGACCACTCCATGAGCCGTCCATAGAAGTCGTTTCGCCGGACGACGGATGTGTCCCGCTGGTTTTGATCGATTAAGGCAAAGATCTCACGACCCGTGTGCTCGATTTCCTGTTGTAAGAGGAAGCCAGGATTCATTTTGGATAGAAAGAGAGAATAGACCGGAAACAGGAGGGTGGGTACTGGGATTTACGTTCAACGCCAGGTGAAGGTTGTGCTGCAGCGGTGATCGGTTGAGCACGTGAAATGTGAAAAGTGAAAGGTAATTCGGACTCTGGTCACTGGTGGGGGGCGACGCTCCCGAAAAACCTAAAGTGCTTCGCGACAGAAAAGAGGCGCTTCTGGAGGGGAGCCGCTTTTGAACATTGCCCGTAACCCGAGCTGATCGTGCAAACAAGGGTCGTATTTCCGGATCGTTATTTAGCGGGCGGCTCCCGGAAACGTCTCACGGCGTGGTGTCGTCTTATCGCGTTGGATCGATAGGAAGCGAAATTAATCGAGTGGGTAGTAGGCGCATCAGGAGCCGTTCGCGGGAGCCGCCTACTAGCAGGCGCCCACGCAACAAACGCGGGGTTCAAAGAATGCGTGCGCAAACGGGGTCTGGGTAAAAGCGGCTCCCCTCCAGAGACCCGTCTTTCGGGAGGAACTGTAGATTTCGGGGGCCTCGGCCCACCAAAAGTAACGCCCGTTTATTCTGCAGGTTCCGCTCTCGATCGCCCGAGGTAACCTCGTAGAATCTCGATGCCGGTCGGAATCATCGAGACGACGATAATGGCTAGAATCACAACTGAAAAATTGTGTTGGACGTAGGGGAGGCCACCGAAAAAGTGACCTGCTAAAACGACCACCAGGACCCACACCACCCCGCCGATTACCGTGTAAACCGCGAATCTGGAGAAACTCATCGCGGCCATACCAGCGACGAAGGGAGCGAATGTTCGAATGATCGGCAAATACCGGGCAATCAAAATGGTTTTGGCGCCGTAACGCTCGTAGAAAGCGTGGGTTTGATCCAGGTATTTGCGGCGAAAAATCTTCGAGTTGGGATCCTTGAAGAAGGTTTTCCCAAGGCTTGCTCCGACCCAGTAATTGAAAAAGTAGCCGGACAGAGCAGCGATCGTTAACAGCACCAGGATCAAAAAGAGATTGAAGTGGGTCGTAGTAGCGGTCAATGCACCCAGAGCAAAAAGCAGCGCGTCCCCTGGGAGAAAAGGAGTGAGAATAATACCGCTCTCGGCGAAAACAATCAGGAAGAGCAGCAGATAGGTCCAGCCTCCGAACTGGCCGGCGAGCTCATCGAGATGCTTGTCTAAGTGAAGAAGAAGATCGAGGAGGCTGGTAATCAACTGCATAGTCTATGGGGCGATCTCTTCGACGAATCAGAGATTGAATGCAATCGAAATTAAACAGTTGCGTCTAAAGGACGAAATAACACACAAAGTTTAAACGAAATCGGCTCAGGCTACGTCTAATTGGACGGACGTAGAATTAGGGTCTGGCCTTTTGGGGGGCATCTTCACCAGGCAGGCCGCAGTGAAAACGGAGAAAGTAACAGGATAAGGAGAAAAAATGAAGAGACGCAAAGTGATGACCCGGCCGCTTAGCCTGGGAGATTTGATTGCCGCAGTGAGCTCATACGCAAAAACGAACGAAGAGACGGTAGCAACAGTTGCCGATTTATTCGCCTCAGGACAAGTCCGCCTCATGAATAATGGCCGGAAAGTTCGAGCTCGAGTTCGCTAAGGCTATCTTTTCAATATTCTTGTTCTTATAAGCGGCCTCGCTTGCTGCGAGGCCGTCCTGTTTTCTTCGCACTGGCGCGCTCTGCAAAAAACACTTTGCTTCCGGCTTGCGTCCCGTAATCTCTGGGCGTGATCGAGAGATACTCCCGTCAAGAGATGCGGGAAATATGGGCAGATGAGCGGAAGTTTTCCATTTGGCTGGAGATCGAGGTCCTCGCTTGCGAAGCGATGGCTTCCTTGGGCCTTATTCCCTCGGCTGATGCTGAGGAAATCCGAGCCAAGGCGCGATTTTCGGTTCCTGAGATCCAAGAAATCGAAAAGCGCACTCAACATGATGTCATCGCCTTTCTCGAAAATGTCGCTTCCTATGTAGGACCGGCAGCGCGGTGGATTCATCAGGGTCTGACGTCGTCGGACATCCTGGACACAACCCTGGCGATTCAGCTCGTAAAATCGTGCGATATTTTGCTCGCCGACGTCGAGTCTGTCCGGCAAGCCGCAGCGCGTAAGGCTCTGGAACACAAGTATACGCCGATGATTGGGCGGAGCCACGGAATACACGCCGAGCCAATCACCTTTGGCCTGAAAATGGCCCTGATGTACGACGAATTCAACCGTGCCCAACTCCGGCTGCGTCAGGCTAGAGAGACGATCGCAGTGGGAAAACTTAGCGGAGCCGTTGGAACCCACGCCCACCTTGATCCGAGAGTGGAAGAGCAAGTCTGCCGGCGGTTGGGGCTGAAACCGGACCTGCTTTCGACGCAAGTCATTCAAAGAGACCGGCATGCGGAATTTTCGACCACACTCGGCTTGGTCGCTTCCAGCATCGATCGGTGGGCAACAGAATTCCGGCACCTACAGCGAACGGAGGTCCTTGAGGTCGAAGAGTTTTTCAAGCCCGGCCAAAAAGGGAGCTCGGCGATGCCACACAAGAGAAACCCGATTACGAGTGAACGCCTCAGCGGTTTGGCACGGGTCCTGCGCGGAAACACGGTGGCTGCGCTTGAGAACGTGGCTCTCTGGCACGAACGAGATATCAGCCACAGCAGTGTCGAGCGCATTATTTTGCCGGACTCCTGCATCTTACTGGATTACATGTTGCTGACTCTGGCCGATATCGTGGACGGGTTAGTCGTTTATCCCGAGCACATGCAGCAGAATCTGGCCATCACGAAAGGGCTTTATTTCAGCCAAGCGATTCTGCTCGAGCTGACCCGGCGAGGCATGGACAGAAAGGCTGCTTACGAAGCCGTGCAGAAAGCGTCCATGGCTACTTGGCAGGGGAGTGACGATTTCCTGACTGAACTCGAGAAGATCCCAGAGATTGTAGCCGTCATCCCGAAGGCCGAACTAGCCCGGTTCTGCTCTCTGGGCCAGCATTTCCGGTATATCAACCGGACCTTTCAACAGCTGCGATTGGGAGAGGACGGCAAGGCGTAAGGGACGGGCGTTCAGGGATTGGACACGTGCAGTAGTCGAACCGATGGGACCTATTGGACCAATGCGACTTAGGTGAATCGTCTATAGGTCTCATGTGTCCCATAGGTCCCATCCGGTCAACTACTGCACGTGT
This sequence comes from Verrucomicrobiota bacterium, assembly GCA_019236675.1. Taxonomy (GTDB): domain Bacteria; phylum Verrucomicrobiota; class Verrucomicrobiia; order Chthoniobacterales; family JAFAMB01; genus JAFAVN01. Next base: position 3,007 of record JAFAIO010000306.1, on the reverse strand, counting down.
CCAAGCCCGGCACATCCATATGCTCACACGCCCGCAGAGCTCCCCAAAAATTGTCCGGCGAATCTGGTTTTCACATGGGGGGATGGCATGGTAGTTTAAACCTCATTTGTATGCCACGTCGTTTCCTTTTGTTGTTAGCGTTGCTTCCCGCTTTTGTTGGCGGGTGCAAAAAAGCACAGGAGCTCACTGGGCTCGTTACCGGGTCGCCAAAACCTTCCGCTAGTCCATCTGCTAGCGTCATTGCGGTGGCGGCAAGCGCCACACCCACTCCAAAACCTGCGGTAAATAAGAACGCGCGTTTTATCGTGCTCTGCTATCATCGCTTTGAAGATAAAGCGAAAGACCTGGTTACGTTGCCGACTGAGTTCCGAGCGCAAATGCAAGCGCTGAAGGATAACGGGATCTCGGTGATCTCGATGAAGGATTTGGTTGCTTGGCTAAACAACGAGAAGTCGATCCCGATGAAAAGCGCGGTCGTCAGCCTGGATGACGGCTGGAATTCTCAATACTACGTGGCTTGGCCTATCTTGAAAGAATTCAATTACCCGTTCACTCTCTTTATCTATACCGACTATATTGAGAAGGGGGGCAAATCGATGACCTGGGGTCAGCTTGAGGAGATGCGAGACGCCGGCGTCGATATCGAAGCTCACACGGTTTCACACCACGACCTCCGGCACGCTCCTCGGGGCCAAGATTATACGGCCTGGCTGCATAACGAGGTTTATACGTGCAAACAGATCTTGGAAGACAAGCTTGCGCTTAAAGTGCTCGCTTTTGCGTTCCCCTACGGGTTTCACAACGAAGTTGTCCGGAAAATGGCCACGGATGCCGGGTATGACCTTCAGTTCACGGTTTACGGCCAGCATATGGGACAGAACGTCTTGCGTGACCAGGTTGGCCGATACGCCGTTGATTCTATTAAGCCCGCTGTGTTCAAGGCCGCCCTGGATTTCGGTGGCGAGACTGGGGCCCCGGGCGCAGAGGAAACTCAATTGGCGGCTGCTTCGATGTTGACCGAGCCGCAAGACAACTCGCATATCACGAATCCGAAGCCGACGATAAAAGCGAATATTGCTACAATGGGCGAGATCGATCCTGGCTCGGTTGAGATGCGGATCAGCGGTTTTGGGGTTGTACCGGCTAATTACGACGCGAAAACCAAGCTCGTTTCATACGAATTTACCCAAAAGCTCCCACCGAAAGCCTATACGGTGGTTCTATCCGCTAAGGTGAAGGGTAAAAGAGTAGAAACTAAATGGATGTTCACCCTGGATGCGGCCGGCCCGGTAGCGACAAACTAAAAAATTCCCCGATACCCTCCGCTGCCCCGCGGATTTTATCCACTACAAGCGCACAAAGGCCACGAAGGTTTTATTGCCGGGAAGATGCAATCAGGGCCAGAGTCAAAAATTCTGTCTTCGTGGCCTTTGTGTGGTTGTTGTGTAATTTAAAGGCATAAAAGCAGGGTGACTCCCTCTGTTACACTGCAGAACTTTGCTGAACCAAGATTGTGTTTTCACAACTTTCCGATCGGCTCCAAGACGTCTTCAAAGACTTAAGAGGTCATGGATCGATCTCAGAGGCTAACATCACTGATGCGCTGCGACAGGTCCGTTTGGCCCTGTTAGAAGCGGATGTTCATTTCCAGGTCGCCAAGGATTTTATCGCTCGGGTAAAGGAAAAGTCGCTCGGTCAAGACGTGATGCGTAGCATCACTCCTGGACAACAGATCGTAAAGATCTTCCATGACGAGCTTACCCAGCTATTGGGGGGGGACAATGCCCCTCTAGACCTGAAGCCGCCGGCCAGGATCATGATGGTGGGGTTACATGGAGCCGGCAAAACAACTTCGTCAGCGAAACTCGCTTACTTGCTGAAGAAACAGGGAAAAGCGCCGTTGCTGTTTGCTTGCGATCTCCAAAGGCCCGCCGCGATCGAACAATTAGCAACTCTAGCGAAGCAAGTCGACGTCCCGTTCTTTCGGCCTGAGCCGGGTCAAACCGACCTGGTGGAAGCCGGTCGCCAAGCCGTTAAGTGGGCAGAGATTCAATCCGGCAATGTCCAGATTTACGATACGGCAGGGCGCTTGGAAATTGATGAGGTCCTGGTAGGTGAGCTAAAGAAACTCCGGGATCTGCTGCAACCACAAGAGATCCTTTTGGTCTGTGACGCTGCCACCGGCCAACAGGCCGTTAATGTAGCGACGCATTTCCACGAGGCGCTCGGGTTGACCGGGCTGATTCTCACAAAGCTGGACGGCGATGCTCGCGGTGGCGCCGCTCTCTCCATGCGTGAGGTCACGCATCGTCCAATCAAGTTTGCCGGCCTGGGCGAGAAAATAGAGCAGTTTGAGCCGTTTTATCCGGACCGTCTCGCCGGGCGCATTCTCGGTATGGGCGACGTGGTTAGCCTGGTGGAAAAGGCGGCTGCGGCGATTGACGAGGAAGAAGCCGCCCGTCTGGAGAAGAAAATCCGGACTGCTACCTTTGATTTTAATGATTTTTTATCTCAGCTCCAGCTATTGAATCGGATGGGCCCCCTGGAAAATATCCTTGGCATGCTGCCGGGTATGAGTAATTTGAAAGGCTTTTCGGTTGACGGTAAGCGGCTGAAGCGGACAGAGGCCATCGTTTTATCGATGACAAAGGACGAAAGGAAGCGTCCGGAAATTCTGAACGCGCGCCGGCGACAAAGGATTGCGCGGGGCAGCGGCACTACGGTTACCGAAGTAAATACGCTTCTACGGCAGTTTGATCAGATGAGGAAACTGATGAAAAACGCCGGAAAGATGAAGAAGATGTTGGCCCGAGTCCCCGGTGCCGGAACATTTGGAAGATAAGCAGAAGCTTGGGACGCTTTTCTGCAGAAGATAATATGGCAGTTTCGATCAGATTAAGGCGAGAAGGTGCGAAGAATCGTCCCTTTTATCGCGTGGTAGTAGCGGACAAAAGAAGTCCGCGCGATGGCAAATTCATTGAAGTGATTGGTAACTACGATCCGCGGA
>JAFAIO010000022.1 GCA_019236675.1 Verrucomicrobiota bacterium | reverse complement strand
GCTCGGTGAAAAGGGTGCTTGAGGGGACCATGCCAAGATTGAACTCTTCGCTTCGGGGAAAATCGGCTCGCTGGCAACAACTTCCTCTTGGGTCTCATCATCAACGACATGAATTGTGTAGCTCTGAGCGCTCGTCGCCGTCGTCCATTGGAAGGTGGAGCGCCCAGGTTTGATCAATGTCCGCACGGGTCGAACTAGCTTCAAGGCGATTGCAGGTTCGGACTGTTGGCCGCGCACAACTGTTGTCACGCTCTTCAGGGAAACCAGAGCTGGAGAGGCTGGCAAAGGTTCATTGCGTAGCGTGACGGCACAGATGCGATTCACCGCCTCTAGATCCGCCAGCGGCAAAGTAGGCGCCAGGTTGATGATTCCGTCCGAGCCGAATCGGATCTCACGATTGTTGTCTAAAAGATCGACTTCCCTTGCCGGCCTACCAACAGTCGCTTGCGACGCAAACTGTCGCCCAGGAGAACGCGTAAGCGAAACGAGCGCTACCAGGATAAGAGATGCGGCGGCCGTTACGGTCAAGCCAAGAACAAACGGTTGCGTAAACCAACGCAACCAGTAAGAAAATCGATCTTTTTGGACGGAATCGCCAGTCGCCCGGCCCATTGGTTTTGGTACCGACTTCTGAACCGGTGAGTGTTGTTTTACCGGCATCTGCTTCAATTCGTCCTGAAAAGCGCGCAGATCCGAAAGGACGTCGCGGCAGATGGTGCACTCGGCGACGTGATTTTCGATCAAGCCGCGATCCGTCGGCGTGAGGTCGTTGTCTACGAATGCAGCTAATAGATCCTGGGAGCAATGTTCTTCGATGAGCGTCCTGGGCAAGATCTGCTCAAGCAAAGAGTCCGGCCTGTTTCGTCTGAGTGCGGTTACATTTTCCCGGCACGATTGGCACTCTCGCACATGTTGAGTCGCTGCGATCAGTTTTTGCTGGTCCAACGCTCTAGCTAGGAAACGTTGTCCCATTTGCGTAGAAAAGTGTTCCATAACGCCGGCTGAGGGCGAAACTCCGCAGATAATTGCCACCACAATCGTCCGAGCCCGGTACCTCCTGTTATTACTAAGAGATGCGCGAACCAGCGCTTAGATTGTGAATATTTTGTATTTTATAAGGTCGCCGGGAGCCGGAGCGCCGTCTACGCTAGTGTCCTGTCCCGTAAATAACATGGCTTTCGTTGCGATCAAAATGGGCCGCCGGCAAGGCGGTCCGAGCCGGACTGGCGGTATTAGCGGAGCATATCTGAAGCGATACGTGACGATCCCGCGGCCGCGGGACAGCTGTCGGCCCATTTTCATCGCAAGCCGCTGCAATGCGCTTAGTCAGCTCCAGTAGGATCGAGGTGGGCAAATTGGACCATACCGAGGGTGCACTTCGTTCTAGGCGCATTATCGGAAGAAGCTGGATCTTCTGGGCATCGCTTTCCTGTTGGTTTTCGCTTTCCGGCGCCGTGGTGGCGGAACCTAACTCGAGTCAGTTGCTCGACATAGGATTTACCGCACCGATGCTCCAGTATCGACTCGCTTTGCGCGCCGCATGCCACAGTTTGAACCTGGCTCTCAGGGAGGAGGCGGGAGGCTACCATGGAAATGATCAGGACATTGTCTTTGCCCAAAGCATGGTTTCAATGGCCCGATTGCTCGATGATTCGTGGCTATCTCTGGTTGGGTTCCACTATTGGGGCAACATCGAGCTGTATCAAGCGAGGTACGCTGCCGCGCTCGAACACAGTAAGGACGCGCTTCGCTGCCTTGATCCGCAACTCGATATTGATCACCCTGCAGCCATCGATTTTGCGCGATTGGCCCGGATCGACTTTAAGAATGCCGCGGCGCTCCAGCTTGACGAAATCGCCATTATTTTTGCTAATTGGAAGAAATTGGACTCGGCAGCGGAGTACGCTCAAGCGGCGATCAAGGTCTTGAAGCTCGAAACCAAAGGCAACGACGCGCTGCTGGCGAATGCTCTGGATCTTTGCGCAGATGGCCTGAACCAAGAAGGCCATTGGAGCCAGGCACTTCACGGTTACGAGGAGGCTAGGGATTTGTTAGTGACTGCTCTTGCCAAGCTTTCCCCGTCCGATCGCATATCGGCTTCTGACGCGAGACTGGTGTTGGCGGACACATTGCGTTCGATCGGATACATCAAGCTGGAACATCCTGAGCGGCCGGATCGAGCAGAAGCTCAAACTAACTTTCGAGAAAGCCTGCGGCTTTCGGAAGAACTTTCTACCCCGTACGAGATCACAGAAGGCAAATTGGCGTTAGCGATCTATTTTTATGAGATCGGTGATCTCGATGAGGCGCTTTCCTGGGCGACCGCTGCCGCTGATCTGGCGGAACCGAGTGCGGCAGGCAACAATACGGATACGTTATGGAAAGCGCTCTCGATTCAGGGAAAGTGTCTGGTCGGGCTCCATCAATTTGAAAGGGCGGAAACTGCCCTCCGGAAAGCTGTTGGCGTTATTGAAGGGATGCGAAAAGAGGCCGGTACGGATCGCCGTCCGGATTCGACTCTATACGACAGTATCGCTTGGTTCTTTGCTGAGAAGACGGGAGCGTATGTGGCGTTGGCTCAGCTGCTCGCCGACGAAAATCGGACGCTCGAAGCCCTGACCTATACTGAATTATCGAGGCAACGCGCGTTACTAGATGCTCTGGCCATAACCGCCTCCGGGCGTGATACGGATCGGCCGTTTCTCCAGAGTGATGCTGCCGGAATAGCAGGTCGATTGGAAAAGCTGATTCCCGATCAGAGAACTGCAATCGTTGAGTATCTGCTCGGGACGGATCACGGCTACGCGTTTGTGCTGAAGCGACCAAGCGCGATTCTTCCCGTCACTGTAAAAACCATTTCATTGACCTACCCAAAGGTAAGTGGCTCGAACTCTTTACCCAGTCCGATTCAATCGCTTGACGCGACGATCGATAGTTTTCGTAATCAGATCGAAAAAAGCTATGCCGCCTATCCAAAGGAGCAAGCTAAAGCCCTATTCACTAGTCTAATCGCCCCGGTTATTCCAGACATTGAGAATGAAGACACCGTGGTTATCGTACCTGCCGGTAAACTCTGGGAGCTTCCGTTTCAGGCACTACCGGCAATCGATAGACAGAAGCATCGATATCTAATCGAAGATCTGGCTATTTCCTACACGCCTTCATTGGCCGTGCTCGATCATCTGCGGTCGGTGCCTCTCCAACCGTTGTCGCAGGATTGGATGTTGGCGATTGGCGACCCGAGCATCAAACAGAGAAACGAAAAGAATTCCACGGATATCTCCGGCACGGGCGAGATAATTCGTGAAACCGTGAATCTGTTCGGAAGTAAAGTCGTTAGTAGCTACACCCGGGACGAAGCTACAAAAGCGCGTTTCTTGGCCGAGGCGCCAACGAAGCCGGTAGTATTTCTGGCGACACACGCGTTCCTGGACGGTGAAGATCCCTTGAGCTCACATTTTTTACTCAGCCCAATACCGAGCCAGCCCGGGAGTGAACGTTTAACCGTATCCGAGCTGCTATCGATTAGGTTGGCCAACCGAATGGCCCTACTATTCGCCTGCGATACTGAGCGTGGGCCGATTGTACAAGGCGAAGGCGAGATCGGGTTAGCCTGGGCCTTTCTGCATGGCGGTTGCCTGGCGACACTCGTAAGTCAATGGCCGGTGGAATTGCAAGCGACAGCGAAGTTGTCGGGCTTCTTCATGCAGGATTTAAAGCAAGAATTGGACAGATCCAGCGAAACGAGCTTCTCGACTTCAGAATTGTTGCGTAAAGCGCAATTGGAGTTGTTAAACAGCGGCGAGTTCAGTCATCCGTTCTATTGGGCGGGCATCGTATTAGTCGGGGATCCCGAGTGGCGGATGTCGGAGGGGAAGTGAGCAGTTAGCGGTAGGCGGTAAGCAGTAAGCGGTAAGCAGTAAGCAGTAAGCAGTAAAAGGTAAGCGGTTAAGAAATGTCTCCGCATCGGTTTGTTACTGACTACCGACACAGTGCTTACCGCTTACCGCTTACCGCTTACTGCTTACCGCTTACTGCTTACTGCTTACTGCTTACTGCTTACTGCTTACCGCTTACTGCTTACCGCTTACTGCTTACCGCTTACTCCGCCCTGAGTCTCCTTCAACCGCGTGATCTCGGTAATCATGCGTTGCAAGAAATTCTTGGCATTGGCGGATTGCCCGGGATCGGCCAACAGGTACTCGAAATCGCGTTGAGCGTCATCCAGGAGACCGGCGTTCAGATTCAGAAGACCATCGAGTAAACGATCGCCTTGAACGCTTTTTCTCAGGGCGTTCAGGCGACTCATTTCCTGTTCGCTTAGCAGGGCAAACTTGGCTTGTGCCTGCTCTATGCCAGGAGCGTCAACTTCTTGATCCTTGATGGTCGCGGTCACATACCACCGATACCGTTTTCCCGGACTAAGCGCCGTCGATTCCTCTGGAACCCATTGGCAGCTAGTTGTGTCCGTGGCGTGTATGATAACCGGAGAAGTCGCCGCTTCTTCCTGGGTGCCGTCGTCCACAATCACGTGGACCACATAACGAGTCGCGTCCGGCGCTTTTGTCCATGTGAACGTTGGTCGAACCGATTCAACCCAGGTGCGAACCGGGCTAAGAACCTGAAATGGAACCGTGCTTTGCGGTTGCCCAAGCAAGATAGATGGCGCTCGTTTGAGAACCGCCAGGTTATCTTTGAGTGCGGGTGAAAAGGATGGCGGTGCGTCCTTCAAAATCGGAGCAGCCACGTTGTTTAGCGCAGTCAACACTTCGCCTGGCAGGCCCGCGGGGGGATTTGTGATTCCATTCGGACCAACTGAAATCCGGTGACTACCGTCGGCGACCGTCACTTGTCCGCCAGCAATTCCAAGTGTTTCCGGGAAGCGAACAATCAGTATCCCGAATACCACGATTAGTGCCGCAACTGCAGCGACACCTCCGTACGCCAGGGGTTGGTTGAACCAGTCAAGAAAGCGCGCTTTGCCTTCGCTGAACCATCGACTCGGTAAATCTTCCCCGGACGGTCGAGTAACGCTTGCCACCGGCGCATACTCTTGGGCCGGCAGTTGCGATAACTCTTCGCGAAAAGTCTTAAGATCGGCCAAAACCTTCTGACAGAGCTCGCAAGTGCGAAGATGCTCATCTAAATCCGCTGTGTCCGGGTGACTCAGATCGTCGTCCAGATAGGCTCCCAGCGAATCAGCCGAAGGATGCTGCTCGGCCGGGATCTCCGGCAAAATAACGTCCAGCACCGAACCCGGTTTATTCGACCGCAAAGCAGACAGCTTGTCCCTGCAGGCATCGCACTCTCGAAGATGTTTGATGACGTCGAGGGTTTCTTCAGGCGAGAGCAACCGCGCCAGGAACCGATGTTGGAGCTGTGGAGAAAGGTGATCCATTGTTTACAGCAAAAGTTTCGCACCCGGCCAGAGGCCGTAACGCGAGTCGTCCTTTGTTCTTCACACTAGAGATGAGAAAATCGGGGTCATATTGGTAATAATTTTGAGAGGGGGGCAAAGGAACGAGTTCGAGGAGGCAAACAGACCGCCTTTTAAGCGCGAACCGCTCGGAATGGTATGGGAACCGGGCTGTATTTGATCCATGCTTGAACTCCTCGAACGCCTATTCATTCAGTGTCGTAGCTTGAAGCCTCCGGCGCAGGGTGAAGCGTGCTTGGCTTCGTAAATTCACGACGGTTTGCCTCCGGATTCCGAGGAGGCGAGCGATTTGATGATCATCCAACGGCAAACTGGGTAGCAGGGAGAGCAGCTGGGTTAACGAGATAGCCAGCGACGTCGAGAGATCTTGCAGAGTTGCTACCTGGCTGAGTTCGAAATCAAGTAAATCTTCCGCCTTTAACAGCAGGACAGCCCGCTCTTTTCGGTCTAACCGCTTGATCTGTTCCCAGAGGTTTCTGAGCCGGTCACGGTTCAGAGATTCACCGCCGGGCTCCGTGGCGGGCTGTTGGGTTGGTAGCAGCGATTCGAGGTTGCGGCGGTCCAGCGAGATGCGCTCATCCTTGACCTGCAAAATAAAAGCGACAGCGGTCACGAAATCGTTCCAGGGCAATGGTCCGCCGGCTTGTTGAAGCGCCCAGGCCGCAATCTCGGGGAGCGACGTGGCCGGCGACGGAAGATCTTCGATCGAATTTTGTTCTAATAACGCAAAGTGCAGAACCGGGGCATACCTATTTTTGCGCCAGGCGGTGAACGCGACCAGTGAACCATGTTTGGCGTCCTGCCATTTGGTGAACCCGGTTTGACCCGCGCTTTCTCGGCAGAGATACGCCAGCCGAAAGGAGAGCCGGGTCCACAGCGGTGTTTCATCGCGCACCGCCGCTCTCCAGGTATTGAAGCTGGCCCCGGCGACATAGGCACGAAAGGCGCCGATCTGGTTCTTCTCGGGAGCGGCGTAAACTTGCCAAAGATGGGCGGTGAGCGCCATCAAGGTTTGTTGGCGAAGGTCCTGGGCATCCAGATCCCTTTCATCAATGGATCCGGAGGTCCGGGATAGCGTTCCTGCTCCGAGCCTTTGGTTGATCACCTTTTGAATGATCGGCATGGCTTCGGCTTGCAGGAGGACTTCAAGTTCAGCCTTTGCGGACTCCTCATCGGCCGCCCTCAAAAAGGGAACCAACAACGGATCCTGCCCGGCGGCCCCGCGGTCTTCCTCTCTCTCAGATTCTTCCATCTCCAATGCTTGCGTCGGCAATCCGATGCCTTTTCACGTCTTACTAGTCCAAATGATGACCAAATTCCGCCCGCTTGCGCCAGAAACTTCGAAGACGGTTCGTACGAAGATCGTCACCAGAGAAATCTTTCAGAGTATCTTCCGCATCTTTCTATCGTCCCTGAGCTTGAGTAACCTTAGCATAACGGGACCAAGGGGCACGTCTTGACCAGAAATAGCCGCTCCGGCGAGACGTGCCCGCTTAAGGTCGGGGCCAAAGGATCGAATGTCGGAGTTTTCTCAGTATGTCCTGGCTCGATCCGTAATCTTCTATCCCTGAACAGTGGATGCTGCCATCCAACGGCCTGTCGACCATCTCAAATTCCCCATGAAGAAGTCACCTCTTCGTACCCGTAAGATCGGAAGCTTGTTGTTAGTCGTAGTCGCAACCACGTCTTTGCTTACGGCGGCGTTCTCTTTGTATGCTCAAGAACCGTCTGTAACCGAGGCGACGACGTCAACGTTGCCAGTGAACAAGATCATTACGACGGTTAGTGTCGGATTGGCCGGGACGGCCGGCCTCGCCATCACCCCGGATAGTAACACTCTCTATGATGGAGATGTCGGGTTTTCAGCCATTATCCCAATCAACGTGTCCAACCCGCAAAACCCGGTCATCGGCAACGCCATAGCGACGGGATCGGGAGGAGGAATAACGAACCTCGTGATTACGCCCAGCGGCGCCACCCTTTATGCAGTGGAGTCAATTAATCCACCGTGGGTTTTAGGTTCCGTCGCCGTATTCAAGAATGCGTCTTCGCCAAACGTTGCCTATTCAGAAACGATCCAGGGATTGGGGGAGGAGCCCGGGGGGATTGCAGTGAATCCGACAGGCACTCAGCTTTATATTACCGATTTCGGCAGCGCATCGGTCAATGTGATCAAGACGAAGAAGAACAGGTTGGTGCCTTACCAGCTGCAGGCTGGGAACGGACCGACCGGCGTCGCGTTCACCCCGAATGGGAAATATGCGTACATCGCTAACTTCGACGATAACACCGTCGTGGTAATCAATACCGCAACCCAGCTGCTGGTGGGCGCACCGATTAAGGTCGGAAGCAATCCTCAAAGCGTCGTGATGGCGCCTAACGGTAAGAATGTCTACATCACCAATCAGGACGGCACGGTTTCTGTAATCAATACCGCGACCAAAAAAGTCACGGCGACAATCAATACCAATTCAGGTAACAATCACGCGTACCCGGGAAGCGCTATTACGCCGAATGGAAACTATTTCTACGTAGTAGCTCAGAGCTCGCTTCAGGTTGTGATGGTGAGTACCGCAACGAACCAGATCGTGGGAACGGCAATCCCGATGCCCAATTTTCCATCCTTTATCGTTATCGCGCCGAATGGCAAGACTGCCTATATCGCTGCCAACGACGAAATAATAGTGGTCGATATCACGACCAGCTAGATCCGCGGATCTAGAAGAGGTAAATATCCGCAGATTACACAGATTTCGTTTTCGGACTGAGTCAGATCAATGGGCAAATAGAGTGCACCGGACTATGAAAGATCGGTTTTCTCTCTGCTGCACGACCGCCTAAGAACAGAAATCTGCGTAATTTTACCCCGGAGAATTTCGGGGCTGCGTAATCTGCGGATATTTACCTCTTCTCCGCTTAGACGCGTATCAGGGTCCGAATAATCTGCGGTTCCGGAGTATGTCCTAACCTTTTCCGATCTCTCTCAAAGTTAGACGCTGAAATGACACCGTCCTCGGCGTCTTCCGTGCCCAACGATCTATTGCCATGAAGAATAGTCCTGTTCACTGGTCGCATCGGAGCGCTGCTATCGTTCTGATGGTTTTACAACCGCTAATTGGTTGGCCGATGTATACACTGGCGGCAGAAACTTCTGCCGCCCAAGGGAACCCTTCTCCGGTTCGGTCCGTGAATCAGCCGTCGCCGGAAAAGGTTCAGCCGTTACTGGAACCGCAACCGACCGTGACAGTAAATCGGACGGTACCGGAGGTGGAAGGGCCGGCCGGCTTTCAGTTGTCGGATAAGCCGAGCGATGAGGAGATCACCCAGTGCGGCTTGTTCAGCGAACCGTTGGTGCCGATGACCTCGGTGAGCGACGCCCAGGAAAATCAGGATCTGTCCACGGTATTACACCTGTATGCCAATCGAAAGGACGCAGATGATGTTTCTGCACTAACTACTTTTTGCAAGCAACATCCGGATTCGCGCTGGCGAGTGGCCGTTCTGTATAACTTAGCGCATATCTACTATTTCCAGGGCTATTATTCTAAAGCCCTGGCAAACTGGGACGAGGCCTGGCACGGGGCGAAAGCAGCCTCGGATGTGACCGCTGTAGCGTTGGCCAATCAGACCTTGGCACAGTTGGCTCGGATGAACGCTCGTATCGGGCGTACTGACCGGCTCGAAGAATTGTTGAAGGAAAGTGCTTCCCGCCAAATCGCGGGTAGTGCGGCCCAGGTCCTGGCAAACCTGAAAGATGCCTTGGTCTTGATGAAGATCGATCCGGGGCACTCGTTTCTCTGTGGACCGTTGGCCCTGGCCGAGATTCGAAGAAGCCAACATATTTCGGATACCGGTGATCACAATATCGCGGCGGCCCAATCGACTTACAAAGGTTGTTCGTTTAACCAGGTCGCAAACTTAGCCGCCGCCGCTGGGATGAAATACCAGATTGCCCGCCGGGATCCGGGAGCGGCAATCATAACGCCGGCTGTGGTGCACTGGAAACTAGGCCATTTCGCGGCTTTGGTGAAAGAGGATCATGGTAAATACCTTTCCAAGGACCTGACCTTTAAAAACAATCTGTGGCTGACCCGGGCAGCAATCGACGAAGAAGCGAGCGGGTATTTTCTGGTGCCGCAAGGTCTGTTACCGACGGGCTGGCATACCGTCGCGGCAGGCGAGGTTGCGGATGTTTGGGGTTGCGGTGGTACCGATGGGTATGATCCCGGCGGTGAAACGCCGTTTGACCCAGGGTGCGGTTGTGGCGGAGG
>JAFAIO010000557.1 GCA_019236675.1 Verrucomicrobiota bacterium | reverse complement strand
CTTTTGGAGCGAGAGCGATTACGATACCATCTTCGTCCTTAGGATCAGGCATCAGGATGGCCGCGATACGGTGGCTTTCAGCACCGATCATGAAGCGCTAAACAATGTAAGCGATTCATGTCCATAAAATGCGGCCGAAGGCGATGCGCAGGCGGCCGCTCCTGAAATTCTGTTCGCCGGATTTTGAGCGGTGCCATTTGCCCGGAGGAATAGCTGGACCTGCTTTTCAAGTCTATATGATTCGTAGTAAATATATTTATAATATTTACTATTTCTGTAACAATTCCTCGAATGTGAGTGGGTTTTGGCAAGCTAGAAAACGTTTTGCTGTTAAACTGTGCCCGCAAGCGAAAGGGAAAATCCTGTAAGGGGAGTATCTCAAAAAGACACGACCCTGTCATGATCGCCTCCGTATGAGTGGTGCGTGCGCGCCTGCTGCTGCGTAGCCTTTGTTTTTTTTTGATCGCTGCAAGTAGTGCTCCGAATGCCTCCTGCGAAGAACGACGACGTTATCAGTCCGAGCTGGCGAAGCTCGGTGCGCCATCTAGACCGGAGTTCCGGCAGTCGGAGCGAAGAATAGTAGTTACTCAACTATCGGCACTAGAGTCGCGCGACAGACGGCCTACCAAGGCGCCAAAGGTCCCGGATCAAAAAGTAAAATTTATGTCAGAATCTTCTCCTGTTAATATCGCGGAGCTAATAGACCGATGTCCGTTGGGACGGATGCAAATCAGGATCATTGTGTTGTGCGGTCTTGTGGCTCTGCTAGAAGGATTCGATGTACTGGCCATAGGAGTGGCGGCACCGGCGATGGCAGGATCGCTGCACCTCGCGCCGAACCAGCTTGGGGCCGTTTTCAGCGCAGCGGTGTTGGGTCTCATGCTCGGTGCATTCGCACTGGGACCGATGGCGGATCGCTTCGGGCGCAAGTGGGTGCTGGTCGGTTCAACGGCGACCTTTGGCGTGTTGACTCTTTGCACCGCGGGGGTGGTAGCACTGCAGCAGATCTTACTGCTGCGCTTCCTCGCGGGACTCGGAATGGGCGGCGTGGTGCCTAGCTTCATCAGCCTGGTTGCGGAATATACTCCGAGCTCAAGGCGGCAGGCAGTGCTAGGGTTGCTTTGGGCCGGGTTCCCCCTGGGTGGTGTGGTAGTTGGGTTAGTCGCATCGCGGGCGATCGACGCGTTTGGTTGGCAGTCGTTGTTTTATATCGGGGGGATTCTTCCGCTCAGTTTGTCGATGGTCTTGATCTGGGCATTACCTGACTCCATCCAGTTTCTCGTGATGCGTGGAGCCGCTTGGCAAGAGATTCGGAATCTGCTGATCCGGATCGACCCGACCGTTAACCTTCAAGCAGGGTACCAATCTCTTACGGACGACGCAAAGAAACCGGGCGTGCCGTTGTGGGAGCTTTTTTCGGCAAGCCGGGCTGGCGGAACCGTTTTGTTGTGGGTCAGCTATTTCATCACCTTTATGATACTCGTGAGCAGCAGCGCCTGGGTACCAACGTTGCTTCAGAGAGCAGGAACTAGCGGCGCCCAATCGTCATTAGCAATGGCCCTGTTCGCCTTTGGCGGAGTGTTTGGAACCTCACTCGCCGGGTTTGTTATGAGTCGCTTCGCCAGGGTGCTGCCGGCCGCTCTGGTCTGCAGCGCCGTGACTCTGGCAGGAGTCGGTTACGTAAGTCAACCCATTGTACTGGCTATCATGCTCCTAGGGCTAGCCGGCTTCTTCCTTGGTTTAGCAAGCTCTGGTTTGATCGCACTGGCGCCTTTGCTCTATTCGACTGCCATTCGGTCCACTGGCGTGGGTTGGGCGATGGGAGTGGGCCGGCTAGGCTCGTTTATCGGACCACTCGTCATCGGATCACTGGTTAGCCGAGGATGGCGGGTCGCCGATAGCTTTACCGTAATCGGGGCTCCTGCACTGTGCGCTGCTTTGTTCACGAGCCTGATACAAATTAGCCCTAGGAAACCAACAGGGCCTGCCCCATTAATGGAGAAAGCCGGGACAAATGGGGGCGAGTCCCTACATCAGACAGGGCGATGAGAGGACTAAATAAGGTTAACGCCGGAGAAAAGGGCGACCGACCATGTTGGTTTTCTGAGGACTCCGGGTTCTTCGTCGTTGCTCAGGATTCGTTTTCGGTCAACACGCAGCCATTGGTACAATAAATCCGGCAATTGGCATTAATTCCGGCCGTTTGAGGCCATGGCATGCTTTGGTGTTCGCCGGCCGCCGAATTTTGAAGCCGCACCTTGAATTTCCTATCAATGAAAGACAATCAGGTAAAAGCAGTATCAACAGATCGGAAATCCGACACGGAGACGATCAATCCCGAACAAAGCGACGAATGGCTGGAAAGCAGGCCGGGAGAACGATTCCGAATATGTAAATCAGCCGCACAAACCAATGGCGCCTATTCGGTGGTTGAGATAGTCGCGGAGCATGGTTACGGCACGCCAGTGCACATTCACAAAAATGAGGACGAACATTTCGTGGTTGTTGAAGGGACCGCATACATGGTGAACGGTGACCAAGCATTCGAAGCGACGGCGGGAGCAGCGATCTCTTTACGGAAAGGCATCCCCCACGCCTGGTGCAATCGGTCCAAGTCACCGCTTCGTCTCGTGATAACTAACGTGCCGGGAGGAATCGAAGAAGCGCTGCGATTGTCAGCAAACGGATTTGATGTTCGCGCCGTGGCTGAACGGTTCGCTGTTCGTGTGGTTGGGCCGATTCCATGATTGACGGGAAAATCGATATTACAAGATCCGCCGAGCAGGAATTTTTCTGATTTCAGCGTGCGATACTCTCTTGATGAAAAGTTCCGGCTGGCCCGTGCATCTTGAAGCTTGGCCGAAACTCCATTGCGCTGTTGAGTTCTCGCGAGAGAGCGAGAAAGTTATGGAGTAGTAGGTCTCCACTTCGATCATCCCAGATGATGCTGAAGGTAAATTCAATCTCAGGCTCGAACAGCCGGGTAGAACCAGACCTTCGCTCCGCTTCTCAATATGTAATGGCGAAAGAAGCGCGATGCCTGTACCGGCATGCAGCATCGTCTTATTTTTTGAAAGCGATGCAGTAGG
Organism: Verrucomicrobiota bacterium; assembly: GCA_019236675.1. GTDB lineage: Bacteria > Verrucomicrobiota > Verrucomicrobiia > Chthoniobacterales > JAFAMB01 > JAFAVN01. Next base: position 3,872 of record JAFAIO010000557.1, on the reverse strand, counting down.
TCAGGAACCTCGGGGTTCGGTGTCACCTCGGGGACGGTGCAAAGCCCCACCATATGGTTCGCGTTCGATCCGAATCAATATTGCGCGGGATCTTATGTTCTTGGGACTTTTACCGCTACCGCCACAACGCAGAACTTCAATGTTGGCATCAGTTATACGAATTCCACGTACGCCCTGATTCCCACCGTTATCTCACAACTGAATGCGGTGCTAGTCGGGACACCAGACGGCGGTCATTAAACATTGGTGCTAAAGGCGTAGCGAGTTTGTTTTGGTAGCTCGGGACGCATGAACGGGTTAGCTCCGTAGGAGCGACATCTCGTTGGGAATGTCGGTTGGCGGGATCCCAATGTTTTAAGATGCCGCTCCTACCGGAGCTGACGCTTATGCGTTACCGTGGCTATAAAGATTTTGCTCCTACGGAGCTGACCAACCGCTTTCCTGGATCAAACCTCATCACGCGTTTTTTAATCCTGTGTCTGCGAAATGGCATTGCCGCAACCAACGAAGTCGCGGATGCGCAGAATTGAAAAACGGCTCCGTAGGAGTCAGATCTTTATAGCTCCAGATCTTTATAGCTCGGGAGGCAATGAAACGGGTTAGCTCCGTAGGAGCGACCTTTTTATAGCTAATCTTCGACGTTGTCGTGCAAGTAACGATCGGGAATGGGATTGTCTGGCCGCTCCGAATCCCAGTACATCTGTACGATGTACCAGCGGTTGCCGCTATTTAGCAGCTCAAATGACTTGATGCCGCGGGCCACGGGCTTTGCGTCGTCGCGGTTGAAACGAGACTCGTAGGCTGAGTAGACGTGTGCCATGACGCCGAACCGCTCGATTTCGTTTGCCAGATTGCGGTCAAAGAATCCCTTGGAAACTGTCTGGGAATCAGAGAGCGCTGCATACTCGTCAGGCGAAAGAAACTTCAGATCTGCAGCTTGTGAAGAGCTCGGGGCACGGCTGGAAACGATACGTCCTGCCGGTACGAATAGGGAACGTAAACGAACTCGGTCCAGTTTCCCTCCAGCAGGCGCTGAAATCGCGTCAAAGAACGCTCGCACCGTGCTTTCGATGGTTGCCACGTCTTCCGGATTCGCTTTTGGCCAATCCGGATGTGAATTAAGATCAAATTGAGGAGCCTGCGGCGGAGTCATTGACGGACTCTCACCAAACAAAAGAGTTGAGTAGCAGACGGTCAGAAAGAACGTGGCCACCAGAAAGAGAAGCTTCCTGAGCTTCAGACCGATTGACCTCGAATAAAGCAGGCAACGTGAATCATTCATATTCAATTTAACAGTGAAGTGTACCGATCGTCGAGGCGCTGGAAGCGGTAGAAGCGCAGCGTTCACTCCGTCGCGACCAGCGGCTTGCCGGAGATCGATATTGGCCGGGCTTCGATCGTACAGACCGCGATCTTGCAAGAAGTACCCGGGCTTGGGTTCCGCCAAGCCTGGCGTGTTCCGCGGAGGACGGCAGTGTCGCCGGTTGAGAGCGTGACGGTCTCTTCGTCGAGAATCAGTTCCGCTTCGCCCGAGAGAAGCACGCAATAGTCGATCGAAGGTCCGCGATGCGCCGGTGTCGTGCATCCAGGCGCGAGCTCGATGATTCGAAAGGCAGAACCGAAAGGTCTGGCGGATCGAACGGCGATCGCTGTGCTTTCCTCGTTCTGAGTATTATCTGCCGGAACGCGCTCCGTGCGCCAGAGCGCAGCCCCTGTCGCGTTGATGCAGGGGCATGGCGAAGCAGCGACCTCTTGTTCAGAGACAACGACCGCTTTGCCTGACGGATTGTGGCCGGTGAGGACCCTCCAAACACCTGTCGCCTGGGATAGACGTGGTTTACCCCGCATCTGGTAAGAGATGGGCGTGCGCCGAAGCGTCCCTGCAAGCACCGACGCAATCATCCGCCAGGCAGGCGTTTGTCTCAATTGCTTGCCAGCCACCGTAATCGGATGGGTCTCAATCATGGCGATCATGATCCGACAGGGTTGATTTTGGCTGGAGTTGCGCCAGGCGTGATTCGTCCCGCGCTGGATGACGGTATCGCCCGGTCGCAGCGTGATCGCCTCTCCGCTATCAAGGATCAGTTCGAGCCTGCCCGAGAGGACCACGGCATAGTCGATCGAAAGTGTCCGGTGCATGGGGGAGACGAAACCAGGTCCGAACTCGGTAACCCGGAGGACAGAGCCGCCTTTGAGCGACATGCCGGCAGCGCGTCTGTCGCCTTGGGCGTCGCTGATGTTGTCCGCCGGGACAGTGCCCGTTGTCCACACCACCGCGCCCTTGGCCTTACCGCCTGGGAAAGTCGGAAGCGGGATGCGATTGTCGCTGAGCAGAACGGCGTTGCCGGCCGGGTCATGGGTCGTGACGACCCGCCGGATGGTGTCAGTTGGCCGCGCCTCGGTTCCTTCTGTTGGCCTTCGGTTCATACACTTGAGCGGAGCGCTCCTTTTGCTTTCCCGTTGAGTCTGTTGCGTCCTCTGCGCGAAGCTCTTCCGGCCGCCTACCGCTTCAACAGCCCAAGCCGGATCAAACTTTCAGCGGTCGCAACGATGGCTTCTTCACTTGAGCGCGGCGTCCAACCCAAAATCCGTCTCGCTTTTTCGTTGGTCCCATTTTTCACTTTGCCCAGTTCCGGTAGGATCAGCCGGATGGTTGGATCCCTCAGGGCGGCGAGTCGCACTGCCCAATTGGGCAATTCTAGGGTCGTTACCCGTTTAGCAGCCGATCCCAAGCGAGTCTTTAACACTTTGGCGATTTCACGCATCGACATGAACTCACCGGCCACAGCCAGGAACCGTTCACCGCTCGCGGCAGGATCGGTCATCGCTCGCAGATGCAAATCAGCCACGTCACGCACATCAACTACCCCAAAGTAGAGGCGGGGGCATCCGGGGACTGCGCCATCCATCAACCGCTGCACGATTATGATCGAACTGGAATAGTCGGATCCTAACACCGGACCGAATACGCCAACGGGATTAACCACGGACAGCTCGAGGTTACCGGCCTCTTTCGCCATGAAATCCCAGGCTGCGCGCTCCGCTAAGGTCTTAGATTTCGGGTAGGCGACCACATGGCCATTGAGATTCGTCCAGTTCGTCTCATTAAACGGCGTTTTCTGGGGTGCATGTCCGTAGCCGATGGCGGCGAACGAGGAGGTTAACACCACGCGTTTTACGCCGGCATCACGAGCTGCTCGTAGCACTCGCAAAGTGCCTTCGCGCGCAGGCACAATCAGCTCGTCCTCGTGCTTAGGCGTGCTTGCGGGAAGGGGCGACGCCACATGTAAAACGTATTCACACCCGGACACCGCTTCGGGCCAGCCGGCGTCCTTCGCGAGATCAGCGGCGCGGAATGACAGTTGGTCGCCTGGCTCAACTCCGCCGGTTTTCAGCATCGAGCGCACATCGGCTTCCCGCTTCAAATCGCGCACGCTGGTTTTAACCCGATATCCGGCCTCCAAAAGCTGCAGGATACAATAACACCCGATAAACCCAGATCCGCCCGTCACTAAAACCGTGTTCATCTTTCTCGTTCTCCTTAACGTTCGAGCTGGCAACAAGCTCGGATACACAATTTCATCTGCTTCATAAATTCAGCTCTGGAGAGGTGACAATTTCTCCAGGTCGCTCCGCACTGGAGCAGCACATCGGTGACTTCTCGTGGTGTACAGACGTTCTTGGCCTTCTTGAACTCGGCTGAATCGGCCAGCGCTTTAGTTAGCTTGGTCTCAAGGGCGGCTCCATATTCTCTAAGCCGATCCAGGGCCAACAGTTTGCCTGCCTCAATTACGTCGAATGACTCCGGGGTGAACGTAGCCAGATGGTGTCCGAACCAGGCGTCCATGGCGCCGGTCAGCCGATCTAAGAGC
>JAFAIO010000556.1 GCA_019236675.1 Verrucomicrobiota bacterium | reverse complement strand
ACTTCAAGCACGGAGATCAATCCACCGATGACCATTCCAAAAAAACCGCGAACGAAAAAGTGCAGAATATTTTTGCCAAATTCCTGTACCTCTTTGGAGTGTTCATCGAGCCAATTGGAAGCGAAAGCCCTGAGGTCATCGACATCGCCGGGAAAGCTCTCGGTCAGAAAGGAGGGCACTTTGCTGCGCGCTTCTGAAATGATCTCATTCAGTTTGGGCGATAACACGTCCGGCGTGTTGACTTCGCTCTTTACAAAGGCCGGGATGGCGAAACCGGCCACAATGAGGGCCGCGATAATCAGGACCGCCAGCGCCGCCACGGCTATCCACCGAGACCAACGATTGATCAAGTGACGCTCGATGAGCGGGGCTAACAGAGAGACAAGCTCGTAAACCAGGAGGCCGGCGATCAGGGCTGAGATCAGATGCAGGACCGGGATCAATAACAACGAAGTTCCGGTGAGAATCCAGGCGCCGATCAGAGGCGGCGTAACCGGCTCTAGAATGGCGGGCTTATTGATATCAGGAGCGGAAACATCGCGATCCATAGGCCGCTTCGCGAATAAGGTATAACCAATAGCCGATAGCCAAGCGGGAAGCGAATGACAAATCACAAATGACAAATTACAGATCAGGCAACCCTGTGAGCACGGGCGGGGGTTCGGATGATAGATGACCCGAGACGGTGGGGTTTCCACTGCGAAGAGCATACTGACTACGGCACAATTATTTGTATCGATTAGTTCATACCGTTCTGAGAGGATTTAGATCCCCTATGAAAATCCTCCTCGATGTTACCATGCCCCACGAACCGTTTAATACCTATGTAAGAGATGGGACTGCCGGTCAGAAAATCGGCCGTATTATCGACGAACTTAAACCAGAGGCGATCTATTTTACTGAGAAAGACGGCGGGCGCGGTTGCGTGATGATAGTGGAGTTGTCGGATCCATCAGGGGTTCCCGCTCTAGCCGAACCCTTCTTCCTCACGTTCAATGCCAGGTTGGGATTTAGAGTTTGTATGAGCCCCGCTGATCTTCAAAAAGCCGGTCTCGACGACCTCGGAAAGAAGTGGGGATAGCGTTGCGCTTACAGCGCAGCGCCATGACCGATAGCCGATAGCCGAGATGCCTGCTCCGGTGGCTGCCCGAGCAGATGACTAAGGAGAATTAGAGGACAAGGGTAGCCGGAATGGCAGGCACAGCTGAGGTGCCGGTTAGGCACGACTGCGCACAGCAAAATTTGCTACTCAAAGTTGTTAGTGCATGCTCTCGGTCTGAATCGGTACCTACGCCACTGGAACGGTTGCTTCGCTTCGCAAAAATCCAATAGCCGAGATGCGGAGAAGAATTCATTACCGCGAAGCGGTTATAGATCATAGCCCAGGGTTTCAACCCTGGGTCGTGCGCACGAATCGAGCCGCCCTGAAAGTGGCGTCCGAGGCGGATGTTGCAAAGCGTTAGACGTTGGTTAGGCCGGTCGCGCTAATTTTCTGGTGCCACTTTCAGGGCACATCCGTTTTAATGTCCAACCCAGGGTTGAAACCCTGGGCTATGATACGTCACCGCTTCGCGGTTATTTCCGAAACGGAACAAGCGCAGAGAGTCTCGGCTCACGTAGGTAGAGCCCGGCCCAGAGCAGGATGGCGAAGTAGACTGGCGAAAGGACATGCGAGAAGAGTGGATCGGCGTGCCGCACGTGAGTGGCCACCGCTCCGCCGAGGTAACCGGTTAGTAGGATCGCCCCGAGAACCGCCGTGTTGGGAATTATGTAGAGAATTACACAGATCAGCACGACGATCCCGAGGCCAAAAATAACGTCTTCCGGATATCCCATCTCAACTGTCGCTTTCACGACAAAGTCCGGTTTCATCATTTTCATGACGCCATCCATGACCAGGAAGAGCGCGGGTAACGCGCTGAGGATCCGACCGGTCCAGAGCCGGGGCTTCGAGACAGGAGGTACAGAATTTAAAGATTGAACAAACTGAGTATCGTTTTCTGCGTTCATCATTTTTACGTGGGGTAGTGGTTGGTTTTCGGGAATACGACGAACGAGGTGGATTGGTCAGGACACCGGATTTGCCGCGAAGCGGCTATACAGAATAGCCCCGGGCTTTAGCCAGGCTTTAGCCCTGGGTCAGCTGGTTGGTGAAAGGTGCCCTGAAAGCGGCACCCGATGTTGGGCACGTTGGTCGAACAACACGCGAACAGCGTAACCCAGGGCTAAAGCCCCGGGGCTATTCTGTATAGCCGCTTCGCGGCTTCACCCCATCCCCCCTTTAGCTACGTCGGACAAGTCGCGGTAAAGCCCTTGCAGAATTTCCGGGGGTCCGGCCCCTACTCAATCGCGAAAATGCCGAACGAGATGGGTTCCATCTCTAAGCGGCCATCCTGGAAGGCGGCTTTTTGGGTAAGTAGCGGGCGTACGGAACCTAGCTCAATGGACCCCCCTAAATTGACCGCACAGGCTTTGGCTGTTGGATTGATCGCTACTACAACGCGTTGTGTGGGTGCCGCTCGCAAGTAAACAAAGGGAGATTGATTTTTCTCCGCGTACAGAGGTTCAAAACTTGCAGTGTTAGCCAGCGCAGGATTTTCACGACGCAGCTTCAATAGCGCACGCGTAAAGTTCAGTAATGATGCGGGATCGTTTTCCTGGGTAGCCACATCTGGCCGGGATTCAGAAGGATCAATCGGAAGATAGAGCTTGTCCGCCGGAGCGGTTGAAAACCCGGCGTTGATCTCCTTCGACCACTGCATCGGGGTACGTGAACCGCAGCGCTGTATGTTATCGAGTAAGCCGCCCTCTTTGTTCGGTGAATCCGGCAAGAATTTTAGCCCGATCTCGTCCCCATAATAGATACAAGGCACTCCGGGCATGGTCAGCAACATGCCAAAAATTGTCCGCACCTCTTGCGGATCCCGTCCCCACATTGGTCGCGGCATGTCGTGATTGCTGGTTGGAAGCGAAATATAACCGCGAGATTTCGTCACGCTGTAATGCTTGAGGTAATTGTCCAGAAAATCCTGAATGTTGCCTCCCCCAGCCCGCTCGAAAAATGCCGGCGGCTTGCGTCCGTCGCCCTCAACCTGGGATTTGGGACCAATCAGGTACGCATAAGCCGGCTCATTAAACTGGAGTAGAAAATCGATGTGAAACCCCGCTGGTATAGAAATGGCCGGGTTACTCCACTCCGAGATTAAGACCGTCTCCGGGTGCTCTTTATCGAGCCAGCTTCTGAAATAAGCCCAAAGCGCCGTGATCCCTTGGTGATCCGGATCGTTGCGGATAAGCGAGGATGCCAGATCGACTCGAAAACCGTCAGCCCCCGCCTCCAACCAGAATTTCATGATGTTCTTGAGCTCCTCTCGCACACGGATACAGGCGGGATGATTGGTCGGAAGTTGCCAAGGGGCTTCGGGCTTCGCGTAGCCATAATTGAGAGCCGGTTGAAAATGAAAAAAGTTAGGCAGATACCTCTCGGAGCGGCGATCCTGACCCGGATACGGTTGAGAGCCGGTAACGTTCTCTGCCGGCGGCGTCCAGATATACCAGTTGGAATATTGATTGGGCCAATCGAGCGCAGATTCTTGGAACCAATGGCACACCACGGATGTATGGCCGGCTACCAGATCGAGACAGACACGTAACCCGCGTCGATGCGCCTCACCGCAAAGCCGGTTGAAATCGTCGTTCGACCCATACCGCGGAGCCACCTTGTAAAAATCGGCGATATCGTATCCGGCATCGCCGAACGGCGATTCGAACATCGGATTGAGCCAAATCGTATTACAGCCGATTGAAGCGATATAATCGAGCTTCGCGGTGATCCCGGGCAAGTCCCCGATTCCGTCGCCGTTGGAATCGTAATAGCTTTGGGGATAGATCTGATAAAATACGGCGGTCTGAAGCCACGCTGGTCCGGGTGGAACGTAGGCCGCAGAGGGCGCGGGAGCTTCATGGTTAAGCGGGGAACTAGAGGCGGACACGTTGGTGTTTAAAGCAGTCACCCGTAGGCGTCAATGTACGGGCGCATTCTAGTCCCTACGGGACAAAGCGAACTCCCATTTGTTGCAGCGACCTGCCCTCGAAATCGAAGAACAAACGAACACCCCGCGAACAACTGCTTACTTTCGGTCCCGGAGAACGTTCACGGATCACCCGTAACCGGCATTCATTGTATTAATCATCCATTTTACTTGTCAGGCGGCTGTTTCCGCAGCAAACGTAGGCCCCACAAGGATGGAGATTGAGCTCTAACCCCCGGTCAAACCCGAAAACCCAGAGGTGCAGGGCAACGATTCTTCCACTTGATAACAGAAAAAAATACAGGAAACCATAATCCTCCCCCTATGATGAAACCCACTAAACTGGTGCTTTCTTTTGCGGCGCTCGGGCTGTCCTTTGGGCAGTTCGCAGCGAATGCTCAAGACAACAAACCCCTCAAACTTGCTTTCCTCACTAATAACGCCTCGGATTTCTGGACGATTGCCCGGGCGGGTTGCGAAACGGCTCAGAAAGAAGTGCCCAACATCTCGGTCGATTTTCGCATTCCCTCGGATGGTACGGCCGCCGAACAGACCCGGATCTTTGACGATTTGCTGGTCAAAGGCACCAACGGAATCGCATTAAGTCCGGTGGACCCTGCGAATCAGACTGCGATGATTGATCGCGGCACGGACAAGGCCTTGATCGTCACTCAGGATAGCGATGCGCCCAAGAGCAAACGCTCTTTCTACGTCGGGACCGATAACGTCGCTGCCGGCCGCCAGGCCGGTGAGTTGGTCAAAAAGGCAGTTCCGAACGGAGGCAAAATTATGCTTTTCGTGGGGAAACGGGACGCTCAGAACGCCAAAGAACGTATCCAAGGTCTGGAAGAAGCGCTCCAAGGTTCAAACGTTTCGGTCATTGATGTCAGAACGGACGACACCGACCGCGTGCGCGCCAAACAAAACGTATCCGATACCCTGGTCAAGTATCCGGATGTCGCCTGCCTGGTTGGCCTTTGGAGTTACAATGGTCCGGCCATTATCGGCGCGGTCAAAGATGCCGGCAAAGTTGGCAAAGTAAAAATCGTCACATTCGACGAAGAGAATGATACCTTACAAGCCGTGAAAGACGGAGTCGATGAAGCGACCGTGGTGCAAAACCCCTATGAATTCGGCCGCCAAGCAGTGACTCTTATGGCGAAAAAGCTCCGCGGAGAGGACATCAATATTCCTGAAAGCAAAGCTTTCATCGTGCCCACCCGCGCCATCACCAAAGACAATGTCGATGAGTTTTGGGCTAACCTGAAGAAACTCCGGGGACACTAGTCCGGATTACTTTTTCCAGGACTCTAAGTGATGTCTGATTCTGAGAAGACGCCGATCGTTGAGGTGGTCGGCGTCTCCAAGCGGTTCCCGGGTGTAGTTGCCCTTAATCAGGCCAATTTTGCCGTTTACCCCGGGGAAGTCGTCGCTCTGATTGGCGAGAATGGAGCCGGCAAATCGACTCTGATGAAGATTCTGGGTGGATTGCATCGCCAGGATGAAGGTGAAATCCGGATCGACGGGAAGCCGGTCGAGATCAGGAATGTCAGTGACTCACTCCATCTCGGCATCAGCTTGATCCATCAGGAGTTGAACAACCTGGATAACCTGGACGTCGGCGGAAACATTTTTCTTGGACGCGAACCGCTCACCGGCGGGTTTCTGCGTCTGATCGACCGGCGAAAAATTGCCGATGACTCGCGCGCTTACTTGCAGAAAGTGGGGTTGGAGCTTTCGCCAACCACTCCTCTAAGCTCGCTCTCGATTGCTCAGCAGCAATTGGTCGAGATTGCCAAGGCGCTCTCCGTGAACGCTCGGGTGATCATTATGGACGAGCCAACGTCCTGTTTAACATTAACGGAGACAAACCGGCTGCTGAAGCTGATCCAGGAGCTTAAATCCGGCGGGGTCAGTGTCGTCTTTATTTCCCATCGCCTCATGGAAGTGCAGGCGTGTGCCGACCGGGTTGTCGGCCTTCGGGATGGAAGAAACTCAGGAATCCTTCGGAAGTCAGAGATTTCTCATGACAGCATGGTTCGCCTCATGGTCGGCCGAAACCTGGACTTGAAAAAATCCACCACCAGAAACGGAGACCGCGAAAACCGGATCGAAATAAAGGACATAGTCTCCCCGTTTTTTCCTTCGCACAAAATCAGCTTCGATGTGCGTAAGGGAGAAATCCTCGGGTTAGCTGGGTTGGTCGGTGCGGGGCGATCCGAGCTGGCGATGACGATGTTTGGCATCGTTAAACCATTGGCCGGCGAGATCAGCATCAATGATCAGCGGGTTAACATCCGATCGCCTAGAGATGCTATCCAAAATGGGATTTACCTGGTGCCGGAGGACCGTCGCAAGACTGGTCTGATCACGAGTATGACCGTGAGGGAAAATGTTACCCTTCCTGACCTTTGGAGTTACGCGACCTACGGTCTGGTCTCTTACAAGCGGGAGTTGTTATCCGCCGAAAATCAAAGGCAAAAACTCAGTATCAAAACCGCCTCGACTAATACTCTGGCGAAAAATCTGAGCGGCGGTAACCAACAGAAAGTGGTCTTGGCGAAATGGCTTTCGCTGCAGCCTAAGCTAATCATTTTCGACGAACCGACTCGCGGGGTTGATGTTGGGAGCAAGGCCGAAATCTACCGCCTCATGAGGGGCTTATCCGATGCCGGGGTTTTTATTTTGATGATCAGCAGTGACATGGAAGAAGTCCTCGGAGTCAGCGATCGGATTGCGGTAATGCGAGAAGGGATGCTAACCGGAATCATTGAAGCCGCTGACTTCAGTGAGGAGAACGTAATGAAGCTCGCAGTCGCTCCTGTCCGGACTGCTCTAGAACTGACCAGCTAAAGGAGGGCGCCGGGGGCAACCACACGAAGACAAGGGCCTTGCGCAGAGGGCGCAGCGGACGCAGAGGTAAAGAGAGAAAATTTTGCCAAAAAACCAAATCCTGATTGTTTCCAGCGCAGGTCCCGAAGAATGCACCTTTGCGTCCGTTGGGACCTCTGCGCGAGGCTTTTGTCCCGTGTGGTTGCGGCTCGCCCACGCTACGAAATCTGTGGATCTTAAAGTTCGATTTTGGGTTAAAGGAGATTGTTAGATGAGACCGAGTAAAGAAATTGGAATGGTAGCCATCTTTTTGGGGCTGTTTTTTGGCTACGCATTGTTGGAGCTGATACAGCGAGGCCCCGCCGATACCTTTGCTAATCCCGTATTTCTCGGTCAGGCAAACCTGCTGAACTTAACGCGATCGATCGGTCTATTCGGGATTTTCAGTGTGGCCATGGGAGTGGTGATTATCACCGGCGGCATCGACCTTTCGATTGGATCGCAGTTCGCCCTGCTTGGCGTTATCCTGGCTTATTTGCTGGTTAATTATAACTGGCCCTGGCCGATTGCCGTGGTGACCGTTTTGCTGCTCTGCATGGTGCTCGGTTGGTTCCACGGAGTACTCATAACCCGAGCTAACTTACAGCCGTTTGTGGTCACATTGTGCGGTCTCTTAGGTTATCGCGGGCTCGCTCGCTTTATTTCCCATGACCAAACTGTCGGTTTCAGCGGCGATACCACGTACGAGTTACTCCGAACGCTTGCCACCGGTAGCGTCTTCAATGTGCCGGCTCCGTTTATCGTTTTCGTTGTTGTCTGCATCATAATGGCTTTGGTCCTGCACGGATCAGTGTATGGACGTTATCTTTTTGCCATCGGCCGGAATGAGGAAGCGGCGGTGTACTCCGGCATTAACACGAAGTTAGTTATCACGAGCGCCTATATTTTGTGTGGCTTCCTGACCGGTATCTCCGCCATTCTGCTCGGCTTTTACACCAACTCAATTTCACCAGCTAGCCACGGCAGTTTCTTCGAACTATACGCCGTGGCGGCTTGTGTCTTAGGCGGCTGCAGCCTTCGCGGAGGTGAAGGCAGTGTTCTCGGTATCTTTATCGGTACCGCCATGATCCAGCTCCTGCGAAACATCGTTAACTTGCAGGGAATCGATAGCTCGTTGGAATTCGTGGTTATGGGTAGCGTCATCATGATCGCGGTGGTGTTCGACCAGATTCTGGCGGCACGCCGGCGTGCCCGGGAATCGCGCCTGGATATCAAAGCAGCGCCCGCCGAGACGGTTGCCGCGAAGTAGCGCCGGGAACGCCGTGATCGCCGGGAATGCTTGCGAGGCCAACGCGCTGCGAAACCAAGTAGCCGCAAAAACGTATCGCGCCGTAGTCTGCGGAGGCGGAAGGCACGAAAACGCAGAAAGATCGGTGTCGGAGATTTGTGCCGAAGGGACTTGCGGACTCAGCCAGGGGTTTTAACCCCTGGTGTCTGCCCATACATCGACCCGCCCTGAACGGGCCGAAGATTCCGGGATTTCGTTTGGGGAAATCTCGGAACCTGGTGCAAGGTTCTACAGCCCTTTCAGGGCGGGTGCCTCTTCGATCGATACCAGGGGTTAAAACCCCTGGCTGAGTCCTCAAGTCCTTTCGGGACACCAATCATCAACCACCAATCACTAGTCACCAATCACCAATCACCCCTTCCCCCACCCCGTCTCAGAATGAGAAAGCGAGTTATCATTTTGAGACATGACGTCCGTTGCATCTCTAATTCCACCTACAAAACTCTAGGAGAAATGCTTAGCTGCCGCTTGGCATAATTTGTGCACTTGCGACCGCGAGTTCCATGAACCTTCTCCAAGATCTGCGGTTCGCTTTTAGACAGCTGCGCCATGCTCCGGGCTTTGCGTTTACAGCCGTGCTGATCCTGACTTTGGGGATCGCGGCTAATATCATCGTTTTCGGGGTACTGCAGGGATTGATCCTACGTCCGTTAAATGTGCCCAATCCGGATCAGGTGATGCAACTCGCTCGCACAAGCGACGCCTATCCGGTTTTCAGTAGACCAGAAGTAGGCGATGTCCGCGATAATAATACCGTATTTTCAGCGGTTGCCGCCTCTTCCATTTATAATGTCGGACTGGAAGCAGATGGCATCTCCCGGCCTGTGTGGGTTTACGAGGTGAGCGGCCAATATTTCGAAGTTGCAGGGATAAAATCGTTCCTCGGCCGCTTACTCGAGCGCTCCGATGATGTTGAGCCTAACGCTTCCGATGCGGTCGTCCTTAGCTGGTCCGCCTGGAAAAGCTATTTTGGGTCCGATCCTGACATTGTTGGCAAGAAGGTCAGGATTAACAGGCGGCCCTATCGAGTTGTCGGAGTCACTCCGGAAGGTTTCTATGGGACGGAGAAGTTTTTCGAGCCCGACATTTTCATC
>JAFAIO010000540.1 GCA_019236675.1 Verrucomicrobiota bacterium | reverse complement strand
AAAAGGATTTCACCCCCCGAGGCTTTGACTAGGTAAGCGTTCGTGTCGAATATACCGCCAATAAAGGTTTGAAAGTCGGACATATTGAGGGGAAACTTCGAGAGGGCCCATGTACGCGGCTCGCAAAATGGTATTTCGTAATTCTTCTGTCAATTCGTTGTGTGCTCGCCGCATGAAAATTACTAGCGTTGCTTTCCTCGGGCTATCAGTCTTGTGCGCCACCAATTGTAGCATCGGTCAACTCAAGCAGAGTTCTGCTGATTCGCGGCAAATCGCCATCACCGTGGCGAGACTCCTCGAGCAAGCGCATTACAGTCGGCAGAAGCTCGATGATGCTATGGCGAAAAAGATCCTCGACACCTATCTGGAGGATCTTGATTACACGAAACTCTTTTTTACTCAGGCAGACGTTGACGAAATTTATCACAAGTACGGGCCAACCCTCGATCAGGATCTGACGGTTGGGAACGTCCAGCCGGCTAGAGAGATCTATAGCTTGTTCAAGAGCCGGGTTAAGGATCGGGTCAGCAAGATCAAGGAGCTCATCAAGCAGGACTACAGCTTTAATAGTACCAAAACCGTAGCGCTGGATCGTCACAAAGAGCCTTGGCCGGCCAATGCCGCGGAGGCCGATAGCCTGTGGCGAGATCGGGTCGAGGGCGAGTTGCTGCAAGAAAAATTGAATAAACTTGCTCTGGAGCCAGGACCGAAAGTGGTCGAAAAGCGATACGATCAGCTGCAGAAGAACCTGGATGAGCGAGATGATAATGATGTGTTGCAGCTCTTTCTCAACGCTGCCGCCCAGACCTACGATCCTCACTCTGAATACCTAGGGAAATCAGATCTCGAAAGTTTCGAGATCAATATGCGCCTCTCGTTGACTGGCATCGGCGCCGAGCTAAAGCCGGAAGAAGGTTACGCTAAAGTCGAGCGCCTGATTTCCGGCGGGCCGGCTCAATTAAGCGGCAAGGTGAGTGTCGGCGACCGCATCGCTGCTGTGGCTCAGGGTAAGGACAGTTTTGTCGATGTTGTCGATATGAAGATCGACAAAGTGGTGGAGCTGATCCGAGGGAAGAAAGGTACCGTGGTTCGACTAATGATCGTTCCGGCCAACACAGCCGATCCATCGAAGAGAAAGGTTGTCGAACTGGTGCGAGACGACGTCAAACTGACTGAACAAGAGGCAAAGGCCGAATTGATTGAAAAGGATCTGCCGGATGGGACCGCTGAAAAATTAGGCTGGATCACCCTGCCGTCGTTTTACCAGGACATGGAACGCTCTCGGACCGGCAAGAGCACATCGCGAGACGTCGCTGCTTTAATCAAAAGATTGGAACACGAAGGAATCCAAGGCTTGGTGATCGACTTGCGTCATGACGGTGGCGGGTCTCTGGACGAGGCGATAAAAATGACGGGCCTTTTCATCAATCAAGGTCCCGTTGTTCAAGTTAAGGATGCCAATGGCGATGTCCAAGTCCTGAAGGATCAGGACCCCGGAGTATTATATAGCGGTCCTCTTATCGTTCTGACTAATCGGCTTAGTGCATCTGCCAGCGAGATCTTTGCTGCCGCCCTCCAAGACTACGGACGCGCGGTGATTGTGGGTGACTCGAGTACCTTTGGAAAAGGCACAGTGCAGACCCTTCTGGAATTGGGGAGGTTTATGCCCCTGCTAGGAGGTTCGAGCAACGATGCCGGCGCTCTTAAGCTCACGGTACAAAAGTTCTATCGAGTGGCGGGGGGATCGACCCAGCTACGTGGAGTGATTTCAGATGTCACCTTACCATCGCTCTCCGACAATTCGGAGATCGGGGAAGCGTCCCTCGAGCATCCTCTGCCCTACGACGAGGTTGAGCCTGCTGCCATTGATTTGGCAAACAATCGGAAGCCGCTTTACATCGATGACTTGCGTAAGCGCTCCGCCAATCGCGTCAGCCAGGATGCGGCGTTCCAGGACGTTACCTCTGATATGAAAATCTTGAAGGACCGTCTGAAAACGAATCGTTTGTCGCTAAATGAAAAAATCAGAAGGGACGAATTAGACGAAGACAACGATCGCAAACAAAAGGAGCTGACTGACGAGAAGAAGATCGATAGTCAACTCCAAGACAAACGATACGAGCTTACGTTAGCGGATATCAGCAAGCCTCAGTTGAGGCTCTTACCGAAGGAAGTTCTGCCTACGACCGGCAAGGATGGAAAGGCGTCTCCGACACCCAGCGGTGAAGATCTCATTGATGAAGAAGGCGGAAATAATACCGCTGATGCCGATGCGATTCGCCGCGAGACGTTGAACATCATTGCCGATCTTGTCGATCTGCAAAGATCTCCTAGAACCGCCGGCAGATAATGGAGCGTGCCTCGCTTGCGAGGCCGATGGTCGGAACCGTAAAGGTGGAGCTGCTTTGGACGCAGCCCGAAGGCTGTATCCCCCCGGCTTAATTCTGGGGGATTGCTTAGGCCCGACCAATAGAACCCTAAAATCGCTTGGTCGCTTCCGTGACCGCCTGCAGACTCATTCTGGGGTATATTGCTCAGTCGCCCCCTGTTTTCGCAGGGTCACCCCAAAGAGCGCCAGGGCGCCGCCCCGCCACCGCTCCGACCGCATCGGCCTCGCAAGCGAGGCAGCGCTCCACGGATCCAGAATCCTATACTGCCCCTCTGGCGTCCGATGCGGCATTGGCGATTGCCACCGCTTCACTTAGGTCGATTGTTCCGTCAAACAGTGCTTTGCCGATAATCGTCCCGTACAATCCGGGCAGTGACGCAAGGCGCCTTACATCTTCAATCGTGGCAACTCCGCCGCTGGCAATAACCTGGGATTTTGCCTTTTGAAGAACCGCTTCCAGGGCGCTGAAGCTCGGACCGGAAAGCATTCCGTCCGCAGCAATGTCCGTGAAAATGATCGTGCCGACGCCGATCTCACAAATTTGATCAATAAATTCAAGTGCATCTACATGGGTTACTTCCGCCCATCCTTTCACGGCGACCTTACCTTCTCGAGCATCCACGCCCACGGCGATAGCGTCTCCTCCGAAGCCGGCGACCAGCCCGTGCAGAAATTTGGGGTCTTCGACTGCTCTTGTCCCGATTACCACCCGGGCTGCGCCGGCCTCCAATAAGGTTTCTGCAGCCTTGAACGACCGGATTCCGCCTCCCACTTCAACCGGTATGTTCAACGAACTAACCAGCTTTTTGATCAGATCCAGATTTCGTTGCTCGCCCGTGAAAGCCGCCTCCAAGTCGACTACGTGAAGACAGTTTGCTCCTTCTTCTTCCCATCGTGTCGCGTAAAAGAGCGGGTCCCCAGGGTAAACTGTTTTTTCTTCCAATTTGCCCTGGCGGAGACGTACCACCTGGCCCTCGAACAGGTCGATTGCAGGCAAGATAATCATTAGAGTGTGTCCAAAAATTGACGGAGTAGTAGCAGGCCGCTTTCCTGACTCTTCTCGGGGTGAAATTGAGTGGCCAGCAAGTTTTTAGTCGCGACCGCAGCTGCAAACCTCTGCCCGTATTCGGTGTAGCCGGCGACAATAGATTCGTCTTTGGGCTGCGGGTAATAAGAATGGACGAAATAAAAATAGGGATCGGAGGGGAGGTTCCCGTAAATGCTCCGGGCCTGTTGCGTCCATTTGACTGAGTTCCAACCGATTTGCGGTACTTTCACGCTATCGTGAGGGAACTTATGAACCGCTCCTTGAAATATTCCTAAGCCGGCTACTCCCGGCGATTCCTCGCTAGATTCGAATAGCAACTGGAAACCAAGGCAAACCCCGAGGAAGCGTCGACCATCATTTAGCCAGTTTTGGAGCGGAACAAAGAGGTCCCGATTTTTGAGCTGGTTGACGGAATCTCCGAAAGCCCCGACCCCGGGGAGAACGACGGCATCGAAACCACCTGCGATCGGTCCCTGCTCAAGACGGGTCACCTGTGCTCCCGCAGCCTCCAATGCTTTGCTTACGCTACGCAGGTTGCCGGACCCGTAATCGATCAATCCAACTCTTGGTCCTAGATTCACGTTGTAAGCTAAAGTTTACCTTTTGAGCTGGGGATTCCGGTTACGCGCGGATCTATCTGGCAAGCCATGTCTAAAGCCCTCGCCAGCGCCTTAAATATTGCTTCGGCAATGTGATGGTTATTTTTTCCGTATTCAACTTCTACATGCAAGGTCATCGCAGATGACATCGCCAGGGCCCGGCTAAACTCCTCCACCAGCCCAAAGTCGAATGCGCCGATTGGACCTATTTCCGATGGTACGCGAAATTCTAGAAACGGTCGCCCGCTCAAATCAATGGCGACTTGAGCCAATGTCTCATCCATCGGTATCCGAGCCCATCCGTAACGCCTGATCCCCGTCTTTCCGGAGAGAGCGGCAGCCAAAGCTTCCCCGAGTACGATTCCGGTATCCTCAACCGTGTGATGGAAGTCGACCGCTAGATCGCCTCGAGCCTTGATCGTCAGATCGAAAAGGCTGTGCTTGGCCAGAAGCACCAGCATATGATCAAAAAAAGGGATTCCGGTGTTGATGTCGCCAGAGCCAGAGCCATCAAGCACAAGATCAACGCTGACAGAAGTTTCCGCTGTTTCCCTTTGCCGAGAGGCGCTCCGTGGATTCATAGACTGTTAACCTTATAGCACACGCGGGTTTGCAGTTCACCGTTTCCCATTAGTTCGATTGATCCCCTTTATCTCGTGAGTCTCATCCGTGTCGTTACCCCGCGGTTACCGTCCCACGAACAGTGAACCGTAAAGTTCACGGTTGCATTCAGCCCAAAATGCAAGTAGATACTTGCATCGTTACCTCAAACCAGACGAATCCGACGCAGCGCAACCGCTCTTATGGCGAGCTCACCCGCCAACGCATCCTTGAGGCCGCCGAACGAGTTTTTTCACGCGATGGTTTTCAGGGCGCTACTACCCGAGAAATCGCTCGGGAAGCGGGCGTTAATGAAGTGACGCTCTTTCGGCACTTCCGAAGTCGCGATGATCTGCTGCGTGAAACCATTCTGTGTCACAGCATTGCTCCGGAAGAGCTCATTGGGCCAAAAAACGAATGGGAACGCGACCTGCCGGGTCAACTGGAAGCCTACGTGCGCAAGTACTACGAGATGCTTTTAGAGCGAGAGGCATTAGTCAGAGCGGTTGTGGGAGAGGGCCGGCTCCTTCCTCCGGCGGTCCGAGAAGCTCTGATGGCGAAAATGCTTCCAGTGCGAGCCACCTTGATAGAGCGGCTTGAGGCAGCGAAAGCTGCTGGATACGTGAAACCTGAAGTCGATCTCGGCTGCGCCGTAGATATCCTTCGCGATACTGTGCATACCGGCATGCTCCGACATACGATGTATGGCACCGGCCTCTACTCCGTTGACACTTATCTGCGGACCGTTGTCGCGATTTTCATCCAAGGGATCCATAGCTAGGAGCGAGATGCAGCGTATCTGGCGTAACCTACACTCAGGAAACCAGTCCACGTTGGTCCCGTAGGTCCCATGAGTCCCATTGGTTCACCTAGCAGCACTCACACAAATTCACAGCGTCGCTGCCAGCATGACCTCCTGGCTCCTAGATTCTAACTCCTAGCTCCTTGCCTTCCCACTTTTTGCAAGTAAACGCTTGCA
>JAFAIO010000532.1 GCA_019236675.1 Verrucomicrobiota bacterium | reverse complement strand
CTGCGTTTTTCCTGCAGCGAGCCGTTTCTTCAGGTCAGCGGCCCCGCCCAGCGAAAAGGTAGCCCGAAATCCGCTGCCCGATTCGGCCGCCAATAAAGCCAAGGTTCCGCCAGTGCTATGGCCCGCAAGGTAAATCCGGCTAGGATCAACGTAAGCCAATCCGGCAAGATAGTCGCGCGCAGCCAGCAGATCTGCGGCTTCATCGTAAAACATCTCTAGTTAGATGGACGTTGGTCTGCCAAGAAAAAAGCTTGGAGGGTTTGTGGGATCGTGAGGTTTGGTTAGCCGGTGCACGACAAGTGCCATTTTTTCCAAGAAAAGTACCAGATACTGACATTGTGCTCGGATCGTGTAGCGGAGAGGTTAGCGCATGCTCTTCGATCAGAAAATCGCGATCATAGGCGGCAGCTCCGGAATCGGGTTCGCGTTGGCCCAAACCGCCGCCGACGCCGGTGCCGACGTAATCATCGGATCCAGTTCTCAAGCTAAGTTGGAGGGAGCTTTAGCCGGGTTCAAGGAGCGCGTGGAAGGTAGATTGATTGATGTTACTAACGAAGAATCGGTTAGCGAATTCTTCGCGAAGATTGGAGAAGTCGATCATGTGGCCGTTACCGTCGGCGCCTCGTACGAGCCGGCGTTGGTTGTGAATTCGGACCTGTCGGAAAGCCAAAACCCCTTCCTCTTCAAGTACTGGGGCCAGTTCCTGGTGGCCAAACATGCGGGGCCTCGCTTGACCGTCGGCGGTTCGATCACGCTTACGTCTGGTATTCTTAGCCAAAGTCCGGCTAAGAAGCTCGCGGTTCAAGCCTCGGTAAACGCCGCTGTCGAAGCGTTGGGACGGACTTTGGCCGTGGAGCTCGCACCGCGCAGAGCAAACGTGGTGTGTCCAGGATTTATCGACACGGGTAAGCTGCTCGCTGAAGTCGCACCGCCGCAACGCGCGGCGCAGCTGTTGGAGCTAAAGGGGTCCCATCTGCCGGTGCAAAGAGTCGGGCAACCGAAAGACGCGGCTGCCGCGTATATTTTCTGCATGGAAAATCCTTATGTAACCGGCCAAGTACTATTTGTCGATGGCGGCTCCCTCCTTACTTGAGTCAGTTTAGTCAGTAACTAGCCGCACCGTTCGAGTTTGAGAACATTCGAAATTTCGTACGGCGCCATTTTCTTGTGCACTGACGCCGCTAGACCCGCTTGCCTAGGGAATTAAGGAACGCGATGGCGGCTGGCACACAAACTGATACGCAGGAGAACTACGGCCAAATCTGAAATTCCTGTTAGTAACCCGACCGGTTTTTTTAAAATCGGTGGAAGAAGTATCCCTTTGCGGAAACCGATAACGAGAGCGACCAATAATTAAATTTCGCCATGCCTATGACCGAAGTCGACGAAGACGAGCAATTTTATCGTGATACCGAAAGCGTCGCACATCCAATGTTGGACGATGGCCAACTTGCCATGCTCGAACCGCTGGGGACGCGGCGCTTGGTGCGCCGGGGCGAATTGGTCACGAAGGCAGGGCAGCGTAATCTCGGGCTAACCGCGGTCTTGCGCGGTGAGCTGGAGGTCTTCGAATCGCGCGACGGACAGGAACTCATCCTTGGAACTCCGGGTCCGCGCGCTTTTCTAGGCGATGTTGCCATGCTGATGGGTACCGCGGCGCTGGCAAATTCCAGAGGCAAGGCGGAGGAAAGCGAAATTTTGCAGGTCCCCGCAGACCGGCTTCGGCAGGCGCTGGCCGAGTTACCCGGCGTCGGCGAACCGATCGTAAAGGCATTCATCATGCGGCGGCAACGGCTAATGCGCGACCGTGAATTTGCCGGCTTACGCATTCTTTCCTCCATGGATTCTCGAGAGGGCCGTCAGCTCGATGATTTTCTCGACAAGAATCATGTCCCGCATCGTTTCATCGAGTATAAAACTGAAGATGGCCGCGCATTGGCCAACCGGTTCCACTTGGCGAGCCACGATTTACCTACCCTGATCACGGCAAACGGCATGCCGCTCCGCCATCCTTCGCTGCGAGAGGTTGCTCGGGTTGCCGGGTTACTTAAGCCGTTAGCATCCGAGGAGGATGAGGAAGTCACTTGTGACCTGGCGATCGTCGGAGCCGGTCCGGCCGGTCTCGCCGCCGCGGTTTATGCTGCGTCCGAAGGTCTGCGAACCATCGTTTTGGAAGGGTATGCACCCGGCGGACAGGCCGGCACCTCTTCCTTGATCGAAAACTTTTTCGGGTTTCCGACCGGGATAAGCGGTGGAGAACTGGCTTTTCGAGCGCAGCTGCAGGCCTACCGTTTCGGCGCAAAGTTTTCGACTCCAGCCCAGGCGCTCTCGCTTACGCTGAACGAGGGCGAATACCGAGCTAGCCTGAAAATTGAGGGCTGTAACGCCTGTTTGCACGCGAAGTGCGCAATCATTGCGACCGGGGTCGATTACCATCGACTTGAGGCCGAAGGACGTGAGAACTTTGAAAGGGCCGGTCTTTATTATGCCGCTACCGCCCGGGAAGCGCGGATGTGTGGCGGCTCCACCGTGGTCATTGCCGGTGGCGGTAACTCTGCTGGACAGGCCGCCATGTTTTTGTCGGAAGGGGTCAAAAAGGTTCTGCTGGTGGTGCGCGGCGATGGTCTAAGCAAAACCATGTCCACCTATCCCTCCCGCCGGGTTGAGGCGAAGGAAAACATCGAGATTCTGACCAACACCGAGATCAGACAACTGATCGGCCGGAAACTTCTTGAAGCTGTCGAGTTGGAAGACACCAAGACCCACGAACGGTGGATGGTGCAAACGCCGGCGGTCTTTTCCATGATCGGCGCTAAGCCATGCACCACTTGGCTGCCACCCGAAATCGAGCTTGATGAAAGGCACTTCATCAAAACCGGTCCTTCGGTTGCGAACCTTCCTGTCTGGAAAACCGTTGGCCGTTCCCCTGGGCCACTCGAAACCAGTTGGCCTGGTATTTTTGCCGCGGGCGACGTCCGCTCCGGCTCAGTGAAACGTTGTGCCGCCGCGGTCGGTGAAGGTGGTATGGCGGTCGAAGGTGTGCATGAGGTTCTGAAGACCTACGTTTAGTAACTTAGCGGATACCCCAATACATGCGGTGCGCAGAGAATTAGGGTTTGCAATCTCGCCTTGAATTATTCTTGTTCGCTTCTCGCTCGCTTTGAAGTTTAGCCGGCGCTCATTAGCTTCTTCAAAGATGCGGCGCAAAATCCCGGTTTATCCGCTCTCCGATTATTCGGCGGTATGACACCGGCAACCAGTATCTTTGTCGGGACCTTCGAGGAATCCGTTCAGCAACGGCCGAATCGGCTCATGATTCATCGCCACGACTATTTTGAATTGTTCTTACTTGAAGGCAAAGGCGAACACTTCAACGACTTCCAGGTTTATATAATTGAGAAACCGTCGATCGTTTGTGTTAGTCCCGGCCAAGTCCATTTCTGGAAAGACAAACAGTCGCTGCGAGGTCCCATGATCTGCTTTACTCAGGAGTTCGTAGAAAAATATGCATCGAACGATTATTCGTTGCTGCAACATCGATTTTGGTTTCCGGCCGGGAATTCACCCGTGATTGAGGTTTCAAAGGATCAAGTCCGGGAAACGGGTCTGCTGATAGAAGAAGTTCAACGGGAATTCAATCGCCCGGCCGAAGGATCGGACCGGATAGTTCGTCTGCTGCTGCAGTTAATTTTATTGAAAATGAATCGTTTCTACCCTTCCGAGAACAGGAGCCAGAGCTCCCGACGGGAAGCGCAGTTAGTCAGAGATTTTCTGGTCAACCTGCAGCTGAATGTTCGAGAGAGCTCCGTATCGTCTCATGCCGCCATGCTCGGTGTATCCCCAGAAACCTTGAGTGAAACGGTGAAAAAGGAAACCGGGAAGACGCCAGGAACAATGATTCGAGAGCGCATCTTACTCGAGGCGAAGCGGCTGCTGCTACATACCTCACTCAGTGTAGCTGAGATCGGATACGATCTGAGATTCAAAGATCCGTCGTACTTCAATCGTTTCTTCCGACGATCTACCGGGGATACGCCGGTGGAATTCCGGAAGCAGTGTCAGCTGCACGCGACCGGATGAACGTGACGGACCTGTCAATCGGGCCTGACTTGCAGAAGCAGATCTGGTTTGACCGAAACCGGCCCATGGAACGGTTTGTCGTGACTGACAATCAGCAACACCGATACAACCACGCCGGCTGCGAACACCCCTATCGCTAGCGCGGCAGTGGCTCGATTATCGTTGTGGGCCATCGCGATCACGACGAACACGCAAACGCTCTGTGCAATGAGGCAGATCCACTTGATCGGGTTCACGCTCCACCCGCTGAGAATGATCCGATGCCGTCTCGCTTCTAACGCATTTTCCACCCCAGTTACCATCTCACGCTGTGCCGTGATCTGTCCGTCGGTCTTGGGTGTCAAAGAGATTACAAACCGCAACGCTTCGGCCAACGGCCCGGAAGCAATCTTCAGCGAGAGCGCCTGCTTTTCCATGGCTGGCCATTCGACTTGAACGGCTTCATCGATGTGGCGACGGACCAGACTCCGAATCTGTGCTTCGGGTTCTCCCGGAAAAGCCGTGGCCAGGAGGAGTACGCTACGGAGCGCGCTTGCCTCCCGGTCAACCGCCAACTCGGCGCGATCCATATCGCTCCAGACCTGGGCCAAGATAAATACGACTAGTAGCCCGAAAATGGTTCCCAAGGGAGATAGCAAACCGATCGAGACGTTCTTAAAGACCTGCGCCCGGGTACCTCTGCCAAGTCCCGAAACCACGACAAATATCACGCCGGCTCCTAGATAAACCATTGCGCCAACCACAAGGGCCATCCACCAAAACGAGAGGCTGTGAAACCAGTCGTCCATGCAATCGCGGTCATACTATTTTTGATCCTGTGACTGCAACTGTGAACTCGCAGGCTAGGAAAATTGTGTCTCTATAGGAAGCGCCGGAAACCTGGCGAGTCGGGAGAGTCTAAATTCTGAGAACGATGCGGTCGCACACTATCGCAGTATTGCGTTTCCGGAGCCGCTTGCATCTAATGTGTCGAAGACCGCGATTTTACCGCCAACGCCTCACACTGGGGTTTCGGCAACGAAACCCAAGACACGCGCCGTCGTTGCCAGGTGAGTATCGTTGGTAATAAGGTGGTTAACACCGAGCTCCTGCATCGCCGCCAGGTGAAGTCGATCCAGGGTTCTGCAGAAACCAGTTATTCCATATCTGGAGTGTTGGATCATGCTCAGCTTGAAGACTTCGCCGGAAAGAGCGCGCCGTTCGAACGGCGCGCTGTCAAGTAATTCATCAAGCTCTTTTCGAAGACGGCGCGAACGAGCCAGGGAATAGTCGCCTCGCAGATGAGCAGCCGTGATTTGGACCACGCTTTCCAGCTCCGTCAAAGAGGAAACCAGCACGGTGTCCTCGCGGCTTACCCGGTCTGCCACAGCCTCGCTTTCCGCCTCCAGCCAGACCAATTTAAGCAGAGAGCTCGTGTCCAGGTAGACCATTCATCACTCCCTTTGCCGCTCGGTAATCACAAAATCCTGGACCAGAGAAAGCCGAGTCTTTCCCCATATTTTCTGCATTCTTATTTTATGCTCTTCGGGGTTAAACCGCTTCCGCTTTGGCGTTTTGTCCTCGAATCGCACGAGTTTAGCCACCGGTTTCCCGTCCCGAGTAACAATCAATTCACGCTCGGTAGCAAGCGCCAACTCGGCGGCCGGCCATCGCAGCCTCAGGTCCCGGATCGAAATCGTCTTCACAGTTTAGTGAAACATGTTTCACCAGCTTTGGCAAATCGGTGATTCGAGGGTCAAGTACCGGGAGCAACCAGATCAGGGCCAAGTTTTGTGGTCCGTCGGCTGCTAGCCAGTTGCTATGCCTATCATTGGCATGACATCTTTGTTGAATGCTGCATTTTAACGACTCTGACTTGCGTTTTCTGGTCGAGACCGTTGCTACCGATCGGCGAGATTACGACCACGTCGTTAATCTGATCCGCGATAAGGATGATCTCCTCGAGCCGATGTTGCAGGATCGAAAGTTGATTGAACGGCTTTTTGCAGAGGAAGAAAGTCTGGTCCGGGTTTCACCTTACTTCCTATTTACGGTGCTCTTGCTTCAGGTCCGGCGAGATCTGGAAGACACGTCTTATATCTTGGAAGTTGACTTCAAAGGAAAAAGGATCCCGGTCTTTGAAGCGCAAGCGGTAACGGATCTGCTGAGTCGAGCGGTCATCCGCGATTACCTCGCTGAAATGCTGGCTTCTTTTACCCGGACGAATAGCGGGGTCTTTTACTGGCGTGAACGCGGCGCCTGGCATAAACGGCGGTTCAGCGACCTTGATATCGATGACCTGGTCGATCTTGCTTGCATCATCGATCCGGAGATGCGGCCGGCGCTCTTGAAACGGATCGCAGATATCGCTTTATTCCTGAGTGGTATTTTCCCGGACCATCTCAACGTGTTTGCCACGCGCCACCAATCCAGATTCGCGGCCGAACGAACCTTGAAAGACTATGAACGGCAGGGGAGCCGGTTCTATAGAGTCGCTGCCCAGGAAACGGATCAAAGCCACTGGCGACCCGCTATGGAGGCTTTGTCGGAAAAGTTTACCCTGGCACGCTGGGCCCTAAATACGCTCAGCGATCGCTATCTCAAGACGCAGCGGGAACATTATTTCCGATGGCCGAACTCGGACACTTGATCAGAAATCGATTCGGCAGATTTCCGTAATTCCCATACCAAAATGATTTACAAAAAGCCGCGGGGATGACACCCTCGACAGGCTGCTGCAGAATGTACGAATCGATCATATCGGCGTGTCGGGTCATGGACACCTTGGGGCTGCCTCGGGCGGTCGCGGATTTCGGCTCCGATCGTTTCATTTTCGCGAACAACGCGTTTTTGCGGGTGGCCGGTCTTAAGGAATCACTGGTTCCGGTCCTGACCCTTTCAGCGATAGTCAAGATTCATGCCGAGTCTGCATCCTGGAATACTGGTCAACTAATCCCAATTACGGTCGAGTCGTACGATCAGGGCTTTATTATCCGAGGGCATGCCGTCTTTGGTAAGAACGGGCTGATCTATTTGATGGTCCCCCTGTTTGGCGATCCGAGCGCGGATTTCGAATTAGGCAGGTCGGTAGGGAAAGAACAGGAGCGGCAACGACGATCAAGGTATGTGCACGAAGAATTGCTACCGGCGTTGAAGTCCGCCATGCTGTCTATAGAAACGGCTCGCGCCCACTTGCGTGATGACCATCATCGATTTGAGGCGGAGTTGGAGATGGTCACGGAGAATCTTACCGGCCTGCTTCAGTCGGCTCGGGCAGAGCTTTCACAGGAACCGGAGCGACCGATCTCTTCGAGTCAGCCTAGCCGCTTATCGAACGCCGGAGCGCTAGACCGCAAAGAAGATTCTAAAAATCCGAGCAGCTCATTGTTGTAAAAATCCGTGGGCTCCGCCGGTTTCAGCCCGGTCAGGACTGGAGTTTCCCGTGGATCCGTTTCAAGCGGTGCAGCTCGTCAAATTCCGCCGTGAGCTGACTGTTACCGCTTTGCGCGACCACTTGGCGGTCTTCGACTGTGTAGTCGATCCGATAGAACTTGAGGTACGAAACAAATGCCGCGGCCGGTACAAAGCAAAACAGCTGTGGCCAAGATAGCTCGCTCTCAAAGCCCGTGATATTTCGCCTCGCGCGCCGCCTATTGTGCTGGAGAGTAGATTGGCCGTATGAAAGCACGCTCGATCCCAGTGCGCGTGATCGCCGCGTTCGGAGTTCTTGCGTTCCAAGTTTTGCCGAGCTCGCCGTCGCTAGGGGCAATTCAGTTTCCTTTAACCATCATCCACGCCCATCTTTACGTGCCGATGGCACTGGCTGGTCAAACCAAACTGCATTGGTGGCTCGTTGATACTGGTTCGCCCTGGTCCTTGGTTAACATTGAGCAAGCCAAGCAGCTCGTCCGGTTGACTCCCGGTATTAGTGAACAATTGACCACGGTGGCGGGTAAAGACTGCAAGGTTCTCGTGAACATAAGAACCTTTGTGGATGGCTATCCGGTGGGACAATTCGATTTTTTTGAGGCTTCACTCAACGGCATGATCGCCGGGAATCGCTTTACCGGAGGTAGGTACGGCGACAGCTTTGAAGCAGGTGGGGTCCTGGGAGTCAACTTCCTCGCCCGGTACCGGGCGCTGTTGAATTTTCGTTATCAACGACTGTTCTTTCGCGCCGGTACCATACAGGCACTTGCTGAGCGAGCCGGGTTCGAAAGGGAAGGCTATACTTATGTGCCTGTACAAGTCACACCGTTGGGCCGGATCGAAGCGATCGGCTCTGTTGGTGCAAACAGTTATAGTTTTCTGATTGACTCCGGGTCTCCCCAAACAATTCTGCAGTCGACGATCGAAGAGGGCGCGTGGGTTTTCAGATGGAGAAGCGGCAACGTTTACTTCGCGCTCGGGCAAAGTGCTCGGGTAAGTACCGGACGCTTGCGGGGGTTTAAACTAGGAACCCAAGATGTCAGCGGCAAAACGGTTCAATTCGCTACCCTTCCTGACCTGCAGACCGGCTTCAGCCATCCTCTGGGCGGGATTATTGGAGAAGATTTTCTTTGGGCTTATCAGGCGATTCTCGATATTGGTGGCGGCGCTCTTTATCTAAAGCCGGCCTCGTAGGAGAGCAACCGCAGATGGATGCAGATTTTCGCGCCGTTTCGTTCGTAAGAACATCGTGGCTTTTTGTCGGCCAGCTCCCAAATAAAATATTGATCGAAGCCGATTTCATGAGCGTCAATCAGCGTTCATCTGCGGTTGTTTCCGCTATTCGCGGCCTGCCGCGGCGAAGTCCCGCGGGCGGAGGCGGGTCAATGCGTGTGCATTTGCGGTCACTTTAGTTCGGGCTGGTTCCATCCGCGTCCCCAATCTCCAAACGCTTCCCAGCCTGAATCAGTCACCGCGACGGTGTCCTCCAATTTCACGAAACCGACTTCGGGATGTTTAACATGGGTTTCAATGGAGAGAACCATCCCGGTCTCGAGTGATCGTTTGGCGTGTTTGTCGGAATAAGGAATCGGTCCGCTGGCAGTCAGCCGGGGAGCTTCATGCGGGATTAATCCCATACCGTGGGCGACGAAATGCATATCGCCGCGATGCGGACACGCTGCCAACGCTTGCAGAGCGGAGTCGTAGATCGTAACTCCGAGAGCTCCTGCTTTAATCGGGGTTCGCGCTGCCGCCTGGACCGAACTAACTTCGTCCAACATTTCTTTCATCAACGCGGTTGGTTCTCCTAACACTCCCATTCTGGCCATATCGGCTAGATAACCGCGCCATTGGCCGCCGGTGTCGATCGAAATGATCTCACCAGCGGCAATGCTTCGGTTGGAGGCTCCTCTGCTGAAGGTTGGACCTGTCGCAATCAAGGTAAACCCGTAATCGAGACCTCTGGATGTTTCCTCGACTCGCAAATGTTCAACGATGTCTTTCTCGGTCATCCCCTCTCGTAACCAGTGAAACGTGGCCACCATCGAGTCCACGATAGCGGCCGCTGCCTTTCTCAACTGGTCGAGTTCTTCGGGACTCTTGGCCGCTCGGAGCTCCTCCAGAACTTCCGTGCTATCCACAAAAGTCACGCCGGGTAGGTCGGCTCTCAATGTCTCCCATGCGTTTGCGGTCCAGAACTCGAGTTCCAGACCGACCTTAGGAGCTTTTAGCCCAAGCGATTTCACGTATTGCGCGGCAATTCGCGCCGCTTCCGTCGAGGTCCAGGCTTCGGTCGAAATGCGCTGTGGCCAGAACGGAAACACTTCAATACCCCAGCCTTCGTCTCCGCTTCCGACGTAAAAAGCCTGATCCAAATTCCCTTTCGGGTAGCCGAGTACGGGCAGGTATCGACCCAGCCCGATCGTATCGAAGTGTTCGAAAAAATAGTAACGATACCCACCTAACAGATATTGGACGTTGTGTTTCGATGTGACCAAAAGCAGGTCAATGCCTGATTCATCGAGGAGTGCATCGAGTTTAGCGGTTGAGAAGGGGGGCGATTGCATAGCGACCGTAGCAAAACTTTAGACCGGAGTTGAGCCGGATTCCACTGAGTCGCGCAAAAGGCATTCCAACCCGGCGGGCGCGGCAGCAATTTCGAGAGAGCGCAATGATCCACCCTCCATATCTCCACCCGCGTAGCCTGATTCGAGGACTGCCCGCCGTAGCTATCGCTCCATGCTCAAAGTCGGCCTCGCAAGCGAGGCAGCGCTCCACAGTCTCACAAAGATGACTGCGCTTGGAATTGGTCTTTCAATCTGAAAAGATCACGTCCTAGTGGGAAAGCCGGATTCGAAACCATCACCTGCGCTCTTTATCTCTCATTCACACGAAGACGAGGCTATCGCGGAAGCGGCCTGTGCCGCCCTGGAGAGCGCGGGCTTTCCCTGTTGGATTGCGCCTCGCGATGTGAGGGGCGGGCGGCCATACTCAGGCCAAATCACTCAGGCAATCCGGGAAGCGCGGTTGCTGATACTGATCTTCAGTCAAGCGGCCAACCGGTCGAAGCATGTATTGCGTGAAGTCGAGCGAGCGGCGCACTGCCAAACGGAATTGTTAACGTTCCGGATTGAGCAGGTCACACCATCAGATGATCTGGCTTATTTCTTAGGCGCTGACCATTGGGTAGACGGTTTCCGCCCCTTACCGCCCAGCCAGCATTTCACAACCCTGATTGAACACGCCCGCGGCTTGCTCCAAGAGAACGCCGAGTCTGATCAAGCCGATCAGTTGGAGGAGGCCGCAGTCGATCAATTTGCTCATTTTCGGATCGAGCGCCGCCCGGACGGTTCGTTTTTTAAACTGGGCAAAGGCGGAATGGGCGTCACCTACAAGGCGGTCGATACCATTTTAAACCGGCCGGTCGCTCTGAAGGTGATTGCGGCCGAGCAGTTGAATAGCCCACAGGCGAAACATCGGTTCCTACGCGAAGCCCAGGCTGCCGCCCTGATTCATCATCCGCACGTAGCGACGATTTTCCAGTTCGGTGAAGAAGGGGACGCCTATTTCTATGCAATGGAATTTGTGGAAGGCGAAGATCTGGACCGCTACGTGGCGCGACAAGGACCGCTGTCCCCCGCGGCCACCCTTCGGGTGATGTCGCAGATCGCGCAGGCATTGGAAGCCGCGCAAGCCAGGCGCCTGATTCATCGAGATATCAAACCCGCCAATATTATGGCGGTCGCGAACCGGACCGGCGCTCTGGATGTAAAGCTCATCGATTTTGGGTTAGCCAAAGGCGCCGGAGCGGAAGGTCTCGATCCTACGAACGTCACTAGAACCGTGGATTTTGTCGGTTCGCCTGCTTTTGCCAGCCCGGAACAGTGCGAGACCAAGAAGTTGGATATTCGCTCCGATATTTATTCACTTGGGGTGACCGCATGGTATTTGCTTTCGGGTAAGCGTCCCTTTGTGGGCACCGTCGGCGAGGTAATGGTAGCGCAGATCATCAAGCCGCCCCCATTTGATCAATTGGCCGCAGTCCCCGAGCCGGTGATTGCCTTGCTTCGCAAGATGCTGGGAAAGAAGCCGGAAGACCGCTTTCAAACCCCAGACGAGCTAGAGGAAGCGGTCGAGAAAACGGTAGCGCAGCTCTCCACGCAGCCCGGTTTGCCAGGCGAAAAAATCGCTGTTCAACCAGATTTGGAAGAGGCCCAATTGCCATCCGGTGAAGGGCAACCGGGCGGTTTTGCGGCGATCGATTCTCCATTATTTGCCGGTTATCTGGCCCCTGAAGTTGGAATGTTAATAGGAAATCGCTATCGGCTTTTAGCCGAAGAGCGGGAAGGAAATGGTGGGAGGCTATTCCTGGCGTGTGATGAACAAGATCATTCGCCTCAGCCCTCCAAGTTAGCCTTGAAGCTGTTGCACCCCGAGATAGCTGCGGATCCGTCTCTGGTTGATTTGCTCGAGAACGAAGTTGGCGTCATTCAGCAAGGGTCTCATCCGGGTTTAGTTAGCTACTTGAAGTTAGAACGCAGCGAACAAGGCGTTTACCTGCTCCGCGACTGGGTACATGGTTTTTTACTGTACGATCTTCTACGCTGGCGGCGATCGCTGAAGGCTTCGGAGCTCCCTCTGTTGCTGGAACCCCTGGCCGGAACACTCGACTTCGCTGCCGGCCGTGGTCTGGGTCTGGTCGATGTCAGTGTCCATAAGATCCTGCTGGCCTGCCCCAAAGAAATCGAGGACTTCGAAGCGCTAGCAAAAAGCAATCCTCAAGGTTGGAGCCGGTGCACGCTAAAACTGAATCCTTTAAGCTTGGCGCCGCTCTTATTCCGAACCCGGAATGGTTGGGACCGAAGGACGATTGTTCCTGCGAGCAACGTTCTTTCGATGACTCAGGCCGGAGCCGGTATACAAGGAACCAAAGCGGTCCGCCTTCATGGGCGCTTGCTGTACGAGCTCCTAAGCGGCCGGCCGCCGGAACGCAGCGATGGGCAAACGATCGCCTACAAAGCATTGCCGGAGCTGGACCAAACGGGCAATGAGATCCTGCGACGAGCGCTTATCGCTTCGGATTCGCGTGAAGCCTACAAGAGTTGCTCCGAATTCTGGAATGCGTTTAAGGAGAACATTGTCGCTGGTGGACATGAAGCGCGCGCCGCGACGTCGTCGGTTGAGCCGCCTCAGTCAGAAAAGTCGCCGAACGCGAGACCATCTTCGGTGATTCCAAGTGAAACGCGGCAGTCAACGAGGAAGAGCGAGACGGAACAAGCGGTAGTACCGTCGTCCGAGTTTCCGACTCAGGCGCCTGTTATTCCGGGAACGCAGACAGGTAAGCAGCAGGAGAAGAAGGGAAAGCGGCTACTTACTGTCCTGGGAGCTTTGATTATCGGCGTGATCGCCGCGATTGCATTGATTGTTTATATGGTTTGGGACCAGATGACGAATGGCTTCAGCGGAGCTGATCAAATCGTCGAGCTATTGAACTCGGCGAGTAACTTGACAGGGGATGAGTTCGAGGCGGTCTCTACCACGGCAGCAAATTTGAAGGATTGGTTTTTCCTGAAGAGCGATATGCGCTGGTTTGCGGTGCCGAAAGAATTTGCGAATGCCCCGACCCTCGGTACTCGCGTGTTTAAGTTTAAAGGGGCCGATGTTGGCCAGATTCTGGCGAGGGACGACAGGGAAGTACTCATGTTCTTCTTTCGTCCGGCCGATCTGGGCGTGAAAATTCGAACCGGTAAATGGGCGATCGTAGATGACGCGAACTGGGAAGGAGCGGTGACCGCCGTTGATGACTGCTGTTTTATAGTGGCTTTCAAAGGCACGCACAGTGACATGCGCGCTTATTTGGATCAGAAGCTGAGCAGATCGACCGCAACAATCACGCCGAGCCCGACATCCACGGTGGCAGTCGTCTCACCGACAGCCACGGTTACCGCGACGCCTGAACCGAGTGTGAGTATTTCTCCTTCACCGAATACCTTGACGCAAACCCCGTCGCCCCAGGTGACTCCCTCGCCGGTGCCAAGTCCTACCGAACCGAGCACCCTGATTCTTCGGCTACTTGCCGCCATGCAAGCGCACGATTATTCAACTTTCTTGCCTTATACGTTGGATAAAGAGACGAATTATTTCGGTCACAAGAATGCATCAAGCTCCTACATCCAAAAGGATATGGAGCAAGATGCTAGGACTTACGCATCATGCCGTTTTAGTGCGGACGTCCGTACCTTTCGCACCGCGCTCGAGCAAGACCTCAGGCATGACTCTATCGAGTTTGATTCGGAGGCAAAAGAAGTCAGCGGAAAACAGCATAAGGCGCGTTGTCGTTTGGACATTTATTATGCGCCTTCGTTGAGCCCGAAGCTGCAATCGATAACGTTAAAGGTTTTGCCGAGATAGTCCGGGCGAGATTGTCGAAGTTAGCCCAGGAGATTGGGGAGGCCATGTCTCTTCAGGACCTGATAGCCTTATCCTGAAGGGACAGAAGGACTCAGCCAGGGGTTTTAACCCCAGGATAAATCCAACCCATGAACCAGCCCTGCCTGTCCGCCGAAGTTCCGGGAATATGGGACGAAGGAGGAAAAGGGCGACAGATAGATGGTTTCACGTCTGGTTCAAGATTAGAAACGCAAGAGCCCCTTCTACTGCGTGTTCAGAGGAGGCTCCGTAGGAGCTAAATCTTTATAGCTCGGCCGGCCCAAATTTGCGGGTAGCTCCGTAGGAGCGGCATCCAATCGTGATCCGCGAGACGTGCAAGCCACAATATGCCGCTCCTACAGAGCTCACGCCGATTTTAGACACCGCGAGCTATAAAGATTTCGCTCCTGACGGAGCTGAACCTGGGCCATTTTTCTATCAGGACGTGGGGTTGAAACCAGGGTTGAAACCCCAGGCTGGGTCCTGTCATCCCTTCGGGATAAGTTCGACAAGTGCCTCCGAGGCACAGCGCAACAACGCGCTACCGGCCGTCACTCGAAGGTCCACTCCACGGCCGGAGACGTGGTATCCACCGAGGCACACTGTCGCAAAACTCGACGTACTCGTCTCCGAACTTCCTCCGCAGAGTTGGTTCTTCGTAAACCACAACAAAGAGGTGGGAAACTAGCCAAACCAGGGCGGCGTATAACACCAGGTCTAGATTTCCTAGGATCATACTTTGCCCGATAATGGCCGACACTACCGCGACATACATCGGGTTGCGGACGTGACGATAAAAACCAGTCACAACCAGATGCCGCGTCGGCAAGACAGGCGCCGGAGTCCCGATGCCTTGAAGCGCGAAACGTACAAATGCATCTAACAGGACCAGAAAGCTTGTCCCAAGAACCAGGGCTCCAAAGAGGCGGACGAGCAAAAAACCGTGCGGCATTGGTTGAACTTTCCATTTGGAGATCCACCACGGGATTAGGCCGATAACAGTGCCAGGCGCCACAGCCAGGAACAGCAACGAACCAAAGATGGCGCGTGCTCGCGGGCGTTTCGTTCCATGGGCGCTCACGTTTCGGGGGCCCTCAGCGAAAGTTCTTTCCTAGCAATAGCTCGCCGCTGATAGCCTCTATCCGCCTCTCTCTGGTTGTCGTCCTCGTGGCAGTCGAAAAGGATTCGACAATCGGGGGCAAGAGATTTTTGCGACAGGGCGCTAAATTGGTTTATGAAGGTCATGGCTTTGATACGTAACAACGGGCGCGTCAGCCAGACAGCTAGAACCTCTGTAATATCGGCTGTTGTTTACATCATTGAGCAGAAAGGGCGTGACGACGAGCCGATCACGCTCGGCCTGGAGGATGGAGAAATCGTAGTTCACGGTTATGGCAGGCGTTCCCTTGGAAGAATTAGCGGTATGGCCGGGCTCAATTTCTCTTATGATGACGTTCTTTCAGCCGAGCAATTGCTCGCCGAATCGCTGTCAGTGTAACCTAACGAGTCGGCGTGCCAGGCAGAGTATTTCACGCTATCGCCAGTTAACTTCCGGGTCCGGCGCGCCGCTGTCCGATCGGTCACACTTCGTGGTAAGCCAGGCCCGCAACTCGCGCGACAATGCAAAGCCTATAATTACCATCAAAAGTCCGCAGATCGGTGCTCAGAGCGACCTTAATCTTCCGATTGTCTGCTTCCAATCAGAACTCGTTTCTTGTATTCAGTCCCACTAGCAAAGGTAGCAATTGAGACTCAATGATAGTTCAGTTGGGGGTAGGCAGTTTCGTACTACCTGTTGGAGTGTGGTACTACTTTCGGCCCAGAGCCAAGCGCATGATTCAGAAGCTGCCCGGGAGGAATTATGCCGTTCCTACTGGTATCCTCTTTATGCGTTTATTCGCAGACGCGGCAAAAACCCCGAAGACGCTAAGGATCTAACTCAAGGATTCTTTCTCTCGTTGTTCGATCGAAAGGCGCTTGCTCAGGTAACACCGTTGAAAGGAAAGTTCCGCTCATTTCTGCTAGCCGCATTGAAAAATTACCTTTCGGTCGAGTTCCATCGCCAGCAAACAATCAAACGAGGAGGCGACTTTGAATTCGTTCCCTTCGATTATGATGTTGGAGATGATCGCTACACCAACGAACCATCCGACGCCCTCACTCCGGAAAAGGTGTTTGACGCGCGTTGGGCAATGACCCTTCTCGAAATCACCATGGTTCAGCTCAGAGCCGAGTACGAATCTCGGGGAAAGAGAGCGACCTTTGACACCTTGAAACCTTTTCTTGATTTCGGCAGCCGGGAAGAGTTGCCCACTTACGATTCGGTGGCCGCCAAGCTCCAGATCGGGCAAGGTGCAGTCAAGACGCTCATTCACCGTTTGCGCAAAAGGCATGGCCAAATTCTGCGGGAGGAAGTTGGGCGAACCGTAACGGATTCGGAAGAGATCGACGATGAAATCCGCGCGTTGTGCGACGCTTTTGTTGCCGCGGAAGCAATAGTTGGTTCGTCGTGAAAGAGCCGATCGGAAGCGGAACGGCCGGTAAACGGATTTGTCCAAATTGCGGTACGAGTCTTACGCTATCGTTGCGGTCTTGTCCGGTCTGTGCGTTACGCAATGGGCTCGATGCGGAAGGAAATGAATCGGTAGTCAACGACTTAATCGCGGACGAGGCCTATCGCTTTGAGCATTACGAAATCGCGCTAGGAGAGGATCAGAAACCAATCGAGCTCGGTCGAGGAGCCATGGGTGTCACCTATAAGGCGGTCGACACCAATCTGCAGTGTCCAGTTGCCCTCAAG
Source organism: Verrucomicrobiota bacterium (assembly GCA_019236675.1). Lineage (GTDB taxonomy): Bacteria > Verrucomicrobiota > Verrucomicrobiia > Chthoniobacterales > JAFAMB01 > JAFAVN01. The sequence continues at coordinate 4,668 of JAFAIO010000532.1, read as the reverse complement.
TTCATCAATAGCCGCTATTTAGACGATGAGTCAGTTCGCCACCTTTTTCTAACCGAGGCGAGAGCTACCGCCGGTTTGCGCCACCCAAACGTGGCCTCGGTGTTCCATCTTGGAACGGTCGAGGGGGAATACTACTACGCCATGGAATTTGTCGAAGGAGAATCCCTCGACCGCGTACTGGAATCCCGCGGGCCATTGGAAGCGAGGTTAGCGCTGGAGATTGTTCACCAGGTTACCGCCGCCCTCAGTGCCGGATACCGGAAAGGACTGATTCATCGGGATATTAAACCGGCAAATCTCATGGTCGCTTTCGATGAGGAAGGGGAGGTGACGGTGAAAGTGATCGACTATGGCTTGGTCAGAAGAGCGCAAGCTCCCGGCACCGGGAAGCCCGAAGCGGAAAGGTTTATTGGTACCCCTCAGTTTGCCAGTCCTGAACAATGCGCGGGCAAGGAGGCGGATATCCGGTCCGATTTGTACTCTCTTGGCGTCACTCTATGGGTCATGCTTCTAGGCAGGGTTCCGTTCGAGGGCCGGTTTTCGGAGCTCATCCGAAAGCAACAGTTCGAACCGCCTCCGTTTGAGGCACTGCGGGGAGTGCCGGCACCGGTGGTCACGTTGCTGGAGTCATTACTGGAGAAAGATCCACGTAACCGGCCTCAAACGCCGCTCGAGCTGCGGGCACGGGTCCGTGAAGTGCAAAAGGCGTTAGTGAGCGGTCGGCAACCCTGGAGCGCTGCCTTCCCGCGGCCGCGGGACGAGTCGACTCGGTCGGAACCCTGGAGCGGCGGGTCGCCGTACCGTGGTCTTCAGGTATTCGACGTCGAAAACGAAGCGGTTTTCTTTGGCCGCACTAGAGAACGGGATGAGATCCTCGGGACGTTACAGACGCGTTCCACCGAGGAAAATAGGCCGTTTGTTCTGATTTTTGGAGCGAGCGGGAGCGGCAAAAGCTCTCTTTTACGAGCGGGCGTAATGCCCTGGCTTTGCCGCCCCGGAGTTATCGAAGCAGTCGACCTCTGGCGTTCGGTGATATTTCGGCCAACGGATTACCCCGGCGATTTGCTCCAGGCATTAACGGAAGCCTTGTTGAGTCCGGGGGCGTTGCCTGAAATCGGGACGGACGGAACCGATCCGCGAAAACTGGCTGCGCTCCTGCAAAGGAACCCGGAAGGTGTCGCATTGCTGTTGAAAGAATCGTTGTCTCGGGTCGCCGGGGACGAACAACGCCGAAGAAACCTACCGCAACAGCCGGTCGCCCGTTTTGCCCTCGGGCTAGACCAATTGGAAGAGATGTTCACCTTGTACGAAAGGTTCAGCCCGGATAGCCGGTTAATTTTTTTCCGGGCGATCCGGGCGCTGGTTGAGAGCGGTTACGGTTGGGTAGTTGCGACTTTACGCAGCGACTTTTTCAGCCGGTGCGAAGAGCTGAACGATTTGGTCGAGCTTAAACAAGGGAACGGCCAGTACCATCTTTTGCCGCCGACCCTAGTGCAGCTAAGCCAGATCATTCGGTATCCCGCCGAAACGGCGGGCGTGACCTTTGAGGATCACCCGGAGAAAGGGCGGCTGGATGAACGGATTCGCGATGATGCCGTGAAAGAACCAGGCGGACTGCCACTGCTCGAGTACGCCCTCGACGAATTGTTTCGGCTGGGAGGCTCGGACGGGGTACTCAGTCACGCGGAATACGAAGCCTTGGGCGGTGTAGAAGGTGCCTTGCGCAAACGGGCTGACGACGTTTTTGCCCGGTTAGAACCGGGAGAACGCACTGCGTTAGGATCTGTCTTGAACCAGCTGGTTAGACTTGGATCAGGCGATGACGAGACCTTAACCCGGAGAGTGGCGAGCTATGAAACCGCGACCGCCGAACCGGGAGCCAAAGCGGTCGTTGACGCGCTCGTCACCGCGCGACTCTTAACCGCCGATTTGGATAATGCCGGCCGGCGCACGGTGATGGTGGCGCATGAAGCGTTGTTCCGGATTTGGCCAGAAATCGACCGTTGGGCGAAAAACAACCGAGATTTTTTGCGAGTCAGAGCGCGGTTGGGCGAAGCCTTGGCTCGATGGACCGAATGTAACCGGCAGAGTGACTATTTACTCGCCCCCGGGCGGCCTTTAGCCGAAGCCGAAGATCTGCTGAAGAACCATGAGCATAGCCTCGATCAGGACGAGAAGGACTACGTCCTTGCCTCAAAAACGCGAGTGGCGCGCGGTGCGCGCAGAAGGGGCTTGATTATTGCCGGAGTGATGGCGGTCTTGGCCGTGGCGGCGGGAGCCGCAATTTGGGAATGGCGGTCCTCGGTGCAAAGTGAAAACCGGGCCGTTTCCGCTCGAGGTAGCGCCGAAGGCATCCTGAACTATTTGCTCAACCAGCTCAGCGACAAGCTTCAACCCATTGGGCATCTAGACATCATTGAAGATGTGCAGAAACAGGTTGAGACCTACTATAAGAATCTGGGTTTTGGGCAAGAAGATCCTAACGCTCTCAACAATTGGGCAATTCTCGTGAGAGCAGAGGGCGATCGCCTGTTGGCACAGGGTGACCTGGGTGGTGCTAAGCAAAAATTTCAACAAGCCATTGAGATCGCAGAGAAACTGTTAAAAAAGGCTCCCGCGAATACCACTTGGCAGCGGAACCTGTCGGTCAATTACAATCGGCTCGGTCAGGTTCTGTTCTTGCAAGGTGATTTGGCCGGCGCGAAGGCTCGATTTGATGCTGGGTTCGAGATTGTCCGGAAACTGACAAGACAGGATCCAAACAATGCTCTTTACGAACGGGATTTGGGGATCAGTTACAATCGGCTCGGAAACATCGCCTACGCCCAAGGGGATCTGAGCGCGGCCCTGGCCCAATATCAAGCTTGGCTTGACGTCGCCCAGAAACTAACCGAGCAGGAGGCAGGCAACAGCCTTTGGCAACGCGATCTGGAGGTTGTTTACAACAAGCTGGGCGACGTTTTGCAGGCAAAGGGCGATCTGAATAACGCCGAAACTCGATTTAGAAATGGGTTGGAGATCGCCGAGAAACTCGCCAGACAGGCTCCTGGCAACAGCGATTCGCAACGAGATTTGCGTTTCGTCTCCGGTAGACTCGGCGATGTGTTGAAGGCCAAAGGGGATTTGAAGGCTGCCACCGCTCAATATCAGAATGGAATCGACGTCATTGAGAAGCTGGCTAAGCAGGATCCGAGTAACGGCGTCTGGCAAAATGATTTGGCAGAGAGTTATTCCAAAATTGGTGGCGTGCTAGTGGAGCGAGGAGATTTTTCCGGCGCAAAAGCGCAGTATGAAATGGGCTTCGAAATATTGCAGAAAATAACCAGGCAAGATCCGACCAATAACTATTGGCAACGAGATCTCTCGGAGAATTGCGCAAAAATCGGAGACGTTTTGAAAGCGCAAGGAGACTTCGGGGGAGCGAAGACCGAATACCAGCGTGCCCTCGAGATAGCAAGGGAACTCACGGTGAAAGAACCGAGTAGCAGCGATAATCGATACCTTTTGGCAAACTGTTATAAAGGTCTCGGCATCTTGTCGAAACAGCAGGGAGACAGCGAAGGGGCGCGGAGGAATTTCGAGGGAAGTCGCGATATCTTGACGAATCTGGTCCAGCTGCATGGGGAAAATCTAACCTGGAAAGCGGACCTGGATTTGGTTAAGAAAGAGTTAGGGGAGCTGTGAGAGGAGCGGAGTGAGCAGTAAGCAGTAAGCACTGAGCAGTAAGAAGTGGGAAGCGAAGCGAGACTCCGAGTGGACTAAAATAATTCGCCAACAGTCCCGGAACCTCCCCAAAGGCTGGTACCGTTTTAGCGCGATGCAGCCGAACCATGATTCAACTGCTCGTTCGCTCTTGGGACAGGGTTGCCGGCGTCAAATCGATTTGTCTGGCTACCTCATTTTTTCTGAAACTTTCCCGCTCATTTGGTTCTGTAGCGGGTAAAGAGAGCGCGATCTGGTCCGAATTCCTGTTGGCTCCAGGATGAGAGTGGGGTTCAAACAGGCGCCTTCTCAACACGTTAGCAAACCACCAAAACTCACCGTCGTCTTCCGGATGAACGCGTCGGGACAGAATCATGAAAATCGTTACATCAATTAAGAGGTCGGCGCTGCGGCGCGGGCTCTGTACTTTCTTTGTTGGCGCCAGTGCGCTTTGGGCGTCGGCCGGAAATATCCAGGCCGGAAATGTCGTTTGGGAAACCCAACCCGCTATAAACGGTCGACTGGTAAGAAACTCAGCGATTCGATTACGCTAAACTACGAGCCAATTAATATCACTGCCGAGCCAGCCATCAAGCAGTAGGAACAGACGCAAAACGAACGTAACCTAGGATGGCCGGCAGAGCTTTGCGTTCTGTCGACCGCGTCCCGCAACGGCTTGCTTAATCATGCACCGAACCTAAGGCGGCGGGTGCGCTGAAACTTATAACTTTCATCCGCCACCCCGACATTCGTTGAAACTATCCGGCAGATTTCTCGTAGTAACCGATAGCGACAAGATCGGTCTTCCATGAAACATTCTCTTAGAGCTTCGCCTCTGCCAAGTCCAGAACCTCGGACACGATATCTGGTCATGGCGTTGGTGGCATTGGCACTGGCCTCGATCCTGTTTGCTATGCCGTTGTCCGCCTAGTAGCGCCTTAACTCCGCGGGTCGCGAGGGGTAATT
>JAFAIO010000442.1 GCA_019236675.1 Verrucomicrobiota bacterium | reverse complement strand
CGAAACTTTATCAGATGACAACCTTCCCATAAAAGGTTATTCCAAATCCGACAAACACCTGGGCTGTTCTGTTAAGCCACTTCGTGGCCCGAACGCCCACACGCTGCCTTCCGCTTTCCCCTTGCTTTCCCGCGGCTTTTAGTAGACCAAGACTCCTCCTTTCATCGTTTTTAACTACAGCGTAGCTTTATGCCTTATCAGAATGTTCAGCCTCCGGCCGGGGGCAAAATTACCATCAAAGACGGTAAAATTCAGTGCCCGGACAACCCAGTGATTCCATTTATTCGGGGCGACGGCACCGGTCCGGACATCTGGGCGGCCAGCGAGCGAGTCTTTGATGCCGCCGTGCAGAAAGCTTATGGGGGCAACCGGAAAATCGTCTGGTTCGAAGTGTTCGCCGGCGAAGCTGCCAAGCAGAGATTCGATACCTGGTTACCCGATGATACTGTAAACGCATTCAAAGAGTATCTGGTTGGCATCAAGGGACCGTTAACTACACCCGTGGGCGGCGGCATTCGCTCCCTGAATGTGGCTCTTCGCCAGCTTTTGGACCTCTACGTTTGCCTGAGACCCGTCCAATGGTTCCAAGGCGTGCCCTCGCCGGTGCGTAGCCCAGAGAAGGTCAATATGGTGATCTTTCGCGAGAACACCGAGGATATTTACGCGGGCATCGAATTCAAAGCCGGGTCACCCGAAGCGGCTAAGGTGCTTCGATTTTTCGAAACCGAGTTCCCGAAGGAATTCGCCAAGATCCGGTTCGGCTCTGAAAGCGCGGCTAAAGGTTTTCTCGCCTTTGAACCGGGGCTAGGAAAAGTTGATGTCGAGGTCGGCATCGGGATTAAGCCAGTGAGCCGGCTGGGTTCTTCCCGGCTGATTGCGGCCGCTATTCGATATGCGATCGAGCAGAAGCGCAAATCGGTGACGCTCGTGCACAAAGGCAACATCATGAAGTTCACCGAGGGAAGTTTCCGAGACTGGGGTTATGAATTAGCCGACACCCTGTTCGCAGAGGAGACCTATTCGTGGGCTCGCTGGGAAAAAACCAAGAGCGCAAAGGGGGAAGCAGCCGCCAACGGAGAACTGCAAGCGGCTCAACGTGCAGGCAAAGTCATCGTTAAGGATGCGATTGCCGACATCACCCTTCAGCAGGTCTTGACCCGACCCGATGATTTCGATGTGATCGCCACCCTGAACCTGAACGGAGACTATCTGTCCGACGCGCTAGCTGCCCAAGTCGGCGGTATAGGGATCGCCCCTGGCGGTAACATCAATTATCATACGGGACACGCCATCTTTGAAGCCACCCACGGTACCGCGCCGAAATATGCGAACCTTGACCGGGTCAATCCCGGATCGGTAGTGCTCTCGGGAGAAATGATGCTCCGCCACTTAGGTTGGGGCGAAGCCGCGGATCTAATCCTCAAAGGCCTCAATGGCGCGATCGCCAGCAAACGGGTTACATACGATTTTGCGCGACTCACCACCGGGGCGACGGAAATCAAGTGCTCCGAGTTCGGGGATAATATTATAGAACATATGTAAGGGACGGTACGGAATCAGGGGGCCTGAGACGAAGGAGCTAGAATCTAGGAGCTAGGAGGGGCAGTGGAGGCGCCAGCCAGTACGTCGGTGGGGAGAAGCTCTGAACTCTTTTGGAGATTTCGCGGAGCGACTGGCGTTACCCCTGATGAACAGCGCTGCTAGAATGACGCATGCCGAGCCGTCGCCCAGCGCTAGGCCACGCTTAAGATTCGGTATTTGTTTATAATTGTCGCCCATCCAGGCCGGAGGGGAGCCGCATTCAGCTTTGCCTGACTGTAGGCAAAGTGTTGGTAACGTGGCGCGCTTTGTCCTGTTCGTGTTGTAGCCGCGGCTCCCTGGAACGGGTTACAGGCCACAAAAACGTGCAACCTGAATGGGCGCGGCCAAGGTGTTCGGGGCGTCGCAGCTATGGCAAGCCAATTCCCCTGCGCTCAATCCCAGGCCCCGGACATCGTTCGGCCCAGCAAGCGCAATGCAACGCCCCTCCGGTTGGGCTTGGGTACAGCGCAAACCTTGATTTCACTACTCTGCGCGGCTTCGCCGCCTCACGTAGCGATCTCGATTTCCGAGTCTTCGCCTTTTGGCGAATTGTCGTCAAAAAAGATGCTCCGCTGGCGAACCCAAACGTAGCGATTCATTAGGACTTTGACGGTGGCAGTCAAAGGAATCGCTAAGACGGCGCCGAGAAGGCCGCCTAGCGCCAAGGTCCAGAAAAACACGGACACAATCACGGTCATGGGATGCAGACCGACCGAATTGCCGACGATCCTGGGCGCTACCACCATCCCGTCGATCTGTTGCACGATAAAGAAGATAATCGTGACCCAGATAGGATGGGCCAGGTCGTTAAATTGAACAAAGGCAATGATTACCGCTGGTATGTAGCAGATGGCGAACCCTACCCAGGGAATGATCCCGACAATACACAGAAAGAGTCCGATCAGGAACCCGAACTGCAGCCCCAGGACAGAAAGACCGATGGCGGTCAAAACCCCATCGATCATACTGACCACCAACTGGCCGCGGAAAAAATTGATCAAATAAGAGTTTATCTCAGTCAAGACCACCACCAGTTCGTCTCTAAACTCGGATTTTCGGAGCGGCAGGTACCGGCTCCAAGTATGGGCGATCGTAGGGCTCTCTTTAAGAAAGAAAAAGAGATAGACCGGGACCATAAAGAGGCCGAACACGAACCCGAACGCGCCGAAAAACCCGGACAAACTGGATTGCACTAACGCCCAGGTTCTCTGAGCCAGACCTGGCAGTTGGTCCCGCAAGTATTGTAACGACTGTTGAACCCACGGATTATCTTCCAGCCTCGGCTGGCTAGTGTTCTCCGGTTCGGAGGGAGGAGCAATGCTGGAAGGACTTGCAGCCGGAGTCGCCGGGTGGGGACCTATTTGAGGCAGCTTTTCCAGATTTTCCCGCAGTAAATTGTCAAGCGAAGACCAGCCCCGCTCGAAATAAGCGGGTAGGGCGTTCGAAAACTTCTGGCTCTCGTTATAGATGTTGGGACCGATCCCCAGCAAAAGCAGAGCACCGCTCATTATAAATAGCGCAAAGACAATGATCACCGCGACCAAACGCGGAAGACCACGCCGAGCCAACCAAGTAACCACCGGCTCCAGCAGGTACGCCAACACTCCTGCTGTCGCAACAGGCAGCAGTAATGGCTGCAAGAACAGAAGCACCCTGGACGCGAAGTAAACTGTACAGATAACGCTCCCAGCAATTACCAACAGCGCTACGCAAGTAATCGCATTCCAGAGCGTTTTCCTTTGCCAAGGTGTCGGATACAATACAGCCACTAAAATGCTGGGTTTTTGGGACGGATTCAACCCTAAAAGGGGGTCGGGCCCCGTGGGTTGCGCAATGACCACTTGGTCGATGCGTCGTCACCCACAGGCGGAGGGGAGCCGCATTCCGCGCTCCGCTACCACTGGCATTGTTCCATACACGGCGCTTTGCGTCCCAACCACATGTTAGCCGCGGCTCCCTTGAACGCGTGACCAGGCCACTAAACGTGCAACCTCAAGAGGGGTGGTACGGTCCTCGGGGCGTCGCGGTTGTGGCGTAGCGAAAAGCGTTGAGCTCACTCTTAGGTCGCAGACACGCGCGGCACAAGAACCCGGAATGCAACGCCCCTCCGCTGGCCTCCGTTCTAGCGCCTGATATGTTGACCCGCTTCATCATCGATCCCTGAAACCTTGCCTACGGACACGCATCGGTTGAGCGATCCAGGCTTTTGGTGTCTACTCCCAAGGGTGTTATGACGTTATCCACCGAGGAAATCACAGAAAAGGTCAAGGCAGCCGGAAGCTGGATCGAGCCGCTGGAAGCAGAAATCTCTAAAGTCGTGGTCGGCCAAAAAGGCTTGGTGACTCGCTTGTTGATTGGGTTGCTCACCAAGGGCCATCTGCTGCTGGAAGGCGTCCCAGGCTTAGCGAAAACACTATCAGTCCGTACGCTAGCCGCATGTATCAAGACGGAGTTCAAGCGGCTCCAGTTTACGCCGGACCTCCTCCCGGCCGATATCATCGGTACTCTGATCTATAATCAACGAGACAATGAATTCAGGCCAAAGTTAGGCCCCATTTTCGCCAACTTGATCCTGGCCGATGAAATCAACCGCGCGCCCGCCAAAGTACAAAGCGCACTACTGGAGGCGATGCAAGAGCGTCAGGTTACGATCGGCGAACAGTCCTATCCGCTTCCGGATCCGTTCCTGGTTCTGGCAACAGAGAATCCTTTGGAACAAGAGGGCACTTATCGGCTTCCTGAGGCCCAACTCGACCGATTCATGTTGAAGATCAACATCGGTTACCCAAGCAAGGAAGAGGAACGTAAGATCCTTGATCTCATGGGAACGTCGGAGCCGGAAACCAAGGTTCAGCCTATCGTTGGACCGCAACAGATCATCGAGTCTCGAGAAGTAGTAAACCAGGTTTTCATCGATGACCGGGTCAAAGACTATATCGTTGACCTGGTTCGAGCCACTCGGAATCCGGCCGAATACGGTTTGGAAATGGAGGGGCTCGTCAGGTACGGCGCTTCACCGCGAGCCACGATCTATTTAACGCTGGCCTCTCGCGCTCACGCTTTTCTGGAAGGACGCGGCTACGTGACGCCGCACGACATCAAGAGCGTCGGGCAGGATGTGTTGTGCCATCGTGTCATTGTCAGTTACGAAGCCGAAGCGGAGCAAGTAACGAGCGGAACCGTTGTGCAACGGATTTTTGCAGGCCTTCCCGTGCCCTAGCGCTTCGCGTATTACGCGCGAAGTGCATAGCAAATAGCAGATAGCAAATAGCAAATGAGTGAAGAGCGAATTCATATTGCTGAGCAACTTCGATTGCTGTCGGTGCAAAGAGACCCGAAGGGCCCGTTATTTGCTATTTGCTATTAAGTCAGTCCTATGGCGCGTTCCACCGCTGAAATCCTGAAAAAAATTCGACGCCTGGAAATCAAGACTCGCCGGATCGTGGAGACGGCATTCTCCGGCGAGTATCACAGTGTCTTCCGGGGTCACGGGATGAATTTCGACGAATTCCGAGAGTACCAAATCGGTGACGAGATTCGGGCGATCGATTGGAACGTGACTGCCCGAATGGGGGATCCCTACGTGCGAAAGTACGTAGAAGAGCGCGAGCTCACCATTTTGCTTCTGGTTGATGTGAGCGCATCCGGCATCTTTGGAACGACCGCTATGACAAAGCGGGAACTCGCCGCCGAAGTCGCGTGCCTCCTGGCCTTTTGCGCGGTCAATAACAACGACAACGTCGGGCTATTGCTATTTACCGATAAAACCGAGCTCTACATTCCGCCCCGGAAAGGCCGGAGTCACGCCCTGCGTATCATCCGGGAGGTTCTTTTTTTCGAGCCGGAACATCGAGGCACCGATTTAGTGAATGCGTTGGAGTTTGTAAATCGGGTCGCCACGAGGAGAGCAGTGGTCTTTCTCTTCTCAGATTTCCAAAATCTTGATTTTGAACGTGCGGCGTCAGTTTGCAGTAAACGCCATGATCTCATCGCCATCCCGATCGAGGACCCCGGAGAATGGCAGTTACCTGCCGCCGGCTTGGTGCGCATCGAAGACCCCGAAACCGGCCGGACCTTTGAAGCGAACTTTTCCAGCAAGAAAGTGCAACGCGAGTTTGCCCAGATTGTGAGTGAGCGCCGGGAGCAAAGAGATGCTATCTTTCGCCGACAAGCCATCGATTTTTTACCGTTGTGTACCGACAAGGATTATTTCCCCATTCTGCACAGCTTTTTTCAGCGTCGCGAACAGAGACTTAAACGAGGTGGATGATTTTTCTTGCCCTGACTGTTACCCGCGAGACCATCGAAGATATCAGAGGTCCGTTCGTTGGCGGTAATGCCATCTGGAGCATCGCGATACTCGCGATACTCCTGGTGCTGGCCGTGCTCGCGTACCTTTTCTGGCCCACTGCAAGGCCCAAGGTAACGCCCGTGCCGCTACCACGAGAAATCGCCAGACTTCGATTGAGCCAGGTCAGGGCCGCTTCAGAAAGTGCCAGCTCCTACGATATCGCCGTGGGTCTCTCGGCTATTGTGCGCGCTTTCGTCGAGCAGCAGTATGGGCTCAAGACGGTCAGCCGCACAACCCAGGAGTTTTTGGTGGAACTAGGAAGCACCAATTGCCTCAATCCCAATCAGAAAGGCTCGCTCCAACGTTTTTTGTCGGCAGCTGATCAAATCAAGTTCGCTCACGCGGATCCCCCGGAAGAGCGTTCAAACCTGGTTGAGCAAGCGACCAATCTGATAGAGCAGGCGCCCTAGTGTAAGTCTAGTCATGGAATTTCGTTTTGGCCAACCGTGGTTGTTACTTTTGTTGTTGATCCTGCCGGCGCTTTGGGTGTGGCAGCAGGTGGCAACTCCGGCCGCGGTGCGCTACGCCCCAGCTCGCATTTTCGAGCATGGGCTGAAGCTCCGCCGATCGATAGTCCCCCTGGTGCAAAAGCTCCTGATCTATAGCGCCGCGGCTTGGTTGCTCTTAGGCCTGGCAAAACCGCAGTCCGGAGTGGTTAGCTCGGAAGTCCGGGCGAGCGGCATCGACATCATGATTCTTCTCGATGTTTCTCGGTCGATGTTGGCGGAGGACTACAGTATCGGCGGAGATCGAGCGAGCCGAATTGAAGTGGTAAAACAAGTTACAGAGAAGTTTATTCAAAACCGGCCCAATGACCGCATCGGGATCATCGCGTTCGCCGGTCGCCCGTTCCTGGTCAGTCCTTTGACTCTTGATCACAATTGGCTTCTGGCTAACCTGAGCCGTTTGCAAATCGGGCTGACCGAAGACGGCACCGCAATCGGCTCTGCTTTAGTAAGCGCTGCCAACCGCCTACGGGACTTGAAGGCAAAGAGCCGGGTCATCATTTTGCTGACCGATGGAGACAATAACGCCGGCAAGGTTCCTCCATTCACGGCGGCTGAGGCGGCGGCCGGAATCGGTGTCCGCATCTACACCATCGGCGCCGGAACGAACGGGTTGGTCCCTTTCCCGGAAACCGACCGTTTCGGAAACAAGTTTTACACCGAAGAATACATGCCTTTTCAAGAGGACACCTGCCGGATGATCGCAAAAATCGGCCACGGCGAATTCTTTCGGGCTATTGATACTCGCAGCATGCAGGAAATCTTCGCCTCGATCGATCGATTAGAGAAGACAGAGACCAGCGTTCAAAAGATCGAAAACTACGAAGATCTGTTTCCGTGGTTTGTTAGCGTTGGTCTTAGTTTGATCGGGATTTCCACCGTGCTCGGGGAAACAGTTTGGAGAAGGATCCCATGAAGTTTGGTGCTCCAGAAGAATTGCTTTGGCTGGTTTTCATTCCCGTGCTGGCGTTTCTCATGTGGAATGGGAACCGGCTAGCCCAGAAGCGCCTGCATAAGCTACTGTCTCCGGATCTGCTCGCTCGCCTGGTTGATTCTCCAGTGAGTTGGCTAAGAATGGTTCGCCAGGCTTGTTTGCTCCTAGCCAGCACGCTCTTCGTACTCGCCTTGGCCCGGCCACAGTGGGGTGTAACCCAAGAGACAGTCTCCTTCCGCGGACGCGATATCCTCATCGCAATCGACACTTCCCGCAGCATGCTGGCCGGGGATGTCTCACCTAACCGGCTGGGGCGGGCCAAATTGGTTGCCGAAGATTTGATCGCCGCTTTGCCGGAAGAGCGTATCGGGTTGATCGCCTTTGCGGGCGAAGCGGATGTCCAGGCCCCGCTGACCGTCGACCATGAAACTGTGATCGATGCGATAAATCACTTAGATACGAACACCATCGCCCGGGGCGGCACCGACATCGCATCCGCAATCCGGGCGGCTGAACTGGCGCTCGGTCAGAAAAGCAAGTCCTTGCGCGCGCTGGTGCTGCTCACGGACGGGGAAGAACTGGACGAAGACGGAGTCGAAGCTGCAGGCAAAGCAGCCCAGTCCGGGATCCGGATTTTTACGATCGGCATCGGCTCGCCGAACGGATCACAAATCACCTTGCCCAATGGGCAATTGTTGCGGGATCGAGACGGAGAGGCGGTAACCAGCAAGTTAGATGAGGCTCGCCTGAAATCGATCGCCGAGAGCACCGGCGGTTTCTATGTACGGTTGACTTCTACAACCGCCAGCCAAGTCCTCACGCAGGGCCTTTTACACCTGGGTGATGCCAACCTCACAAATCGTTCGCTGACCAAACCGATAGAACGGTATCAATGGCCGTTAGCTGTGGGATTGTTGTTTCTGTTCCTAGCCATGATCACCACCGATCGGCTGAAGAGAGCCTCTGCGCCGCTTCGGCAATCGATCCCGTTTTTGCTTTTCTCTTTGGCTCTCTTGAGCGTAAGTCGAGCCGCCAGCCCTCTCGAATTTTATCGCAGCGGCGATTACGAGGCCGCTTTAGACCTGTGGCAAGACGAGCTGAAGACGCACCCGCACGATCCGCTTCTGAATCTTAATGCGGGCAATGCCGCTTACCGATTGGACAGATTCGATCAGGCCTTTGAAAATTACTCCGAGGCAATGAACAGCCCGACCCCGGCGTTACGAGAGAATGCCTATTACAACGGCGGCAACTCTCTGTTCAAGGCAGGCGACAATCAAGAGGACGTCGAGCGGCAGTTAATGAATTACTACGATGCCAAGTACCTCTATGAACAGGCATTAGACATCGATCCCAATGATGCGGCCGCTAAGAAAAATCTGGATCTATTGCTGCGAAGAATCAAAGAAGCAGAACAGCAAAAACGGGTCGAACAACAGCGGCAAAGTTCCCGCGGAACTGGCGGACAACGACAAAAAAGCGGCCCTCAGAACCAGACTGATTCCGGGAAGTCGGGGCAGCGGCAAAACCAGCCCAACGAAGGGAATTCCGAGTCTGACGAGAACAACGATGGCCGGAGCGAAAATCAAAATTCAAAGCCAAAGAACAAAGAAGGCGACTTAAGAGAGCTCCAACCGCGAGATCCGAATCGGCCGGATAATCAAGATAGCCAATCGACGCAGGATGGAAAAATGAACCGAGAAGAGGCGATGGGCCTCCTGGATTCACTTCGCGGCGAAGAAGACCACGTGAACCTATCCCGGCATAAGCGAGAAAGACCCGTTACCCGAGATTGGTGACGCGCATTGACTCGAAAGTGAAACGTTAAATGGGCATGAATGCACACGAAATGAACCGCGCATGGACACGAATAGACACGAACAAATGTCTGTTATTCGCGTTCATTCGCGTCCATTCGCGGTTGTTATCTGTTCCGGTTCTTTGTTTGCTGCTGCAGTTGCCGGCGCTCGGCGCGGAGCCGATAATTCGCGCAAATCTTTCAGTCGCCACCACAACCGTGGAGCAACCGGTTGAACTGCAAATCGAGATTCAAAACGCCAGGGTCATCGATCCGCCGGACGTGGAGGGA
>JAFAIO010000355.1 GCA_019236675.1 Verrucomicrobiota bacterium | reverse complement strand
TTACCGGGGGTATCGATAGATCCTCGCCCTTTCTCAGCGATCAGAATAGCGATACTTGAAAAGCTTACCGTCATTCCGGTTAACAAAAGGATGGCAAACGTAGCCGTTTGGCGTCTGCTCCGGGTCAATTCCCGAAGTAGCGTGGCTGCGGATTTCAGACCCCTCAATAATCGAAGGATTCTCAGTATCCGAGCTAACCTGCCCAGTTGCAGCACCGGGATGAGTGGGATGGAGGAGAGCAAGTCGATCCAGCCCCAGGTAAGCAGATACTTCTTTTTGTCTCTGGCCAGGTGGAGTAGCAGCAGGAAGTCTAAAAAAAAGACCCCACAAACCGCCGTATCAGCCCAGCGCAACATGGACTCAACGTCCGGGGATAGCTGGATTGATATCGAGAGCGCCAAGGTACCCACGGTAATGGCCGACGCCAGCAACATTACCAATTGCCAAAGCAATGGCGGGTGTCGTTCTTCCATACCCCCCGGTTGTAGCCTGGGAAGGGGGGCTCCAGCGACCCAAAAAAGGAATGGCTCCGCAGGAGCTAAATCTTTATAGCTAACAAAAGTAAATGAAAAGTCAGGCAATCGACGCCAGACCGAGGTGATGGGAGCCAGTTTGGATGCCTATCCGCGTCAGGTGCTCGCCGCTTCCCAGAACCGATTCTCTCGTGCCTAGATCGGCACACCTGGAAAAGTCAACCGATGTCGCTGCTTTGGCTAGTGGCTCACTATATCTCTCGGCGGGAACGTCACTTCCCTCTTCCTTGTTAAAGGTCGGGCCTTGCCTATCAAAACGCCTTTCGGTTTAAGAACAATGAAGACGCGTTTCACATTCAAACGCTATCTGCCGTTGGCGCTGGCCGTCTTCGCAGCCTGCGCCTTAGAGGGTTGCGCGACGTACTCCACGGTGAGCGAGACACGTCCGCGTTTTATTCCATTTGCTGGCGGTGGCCCGCTGGCGAATGCAGCGACGTCCATCGTCAAAGCGATGCAAATCGATCAGCGTGACCCGCTCGTCGCGCTTGGTGAATACATGGACGCAGCAGAGACCTCCTTGGACCAACTGAAACGCAGTCCCAACGACGAGACCGCACGCAACACATACAACTTCGCCGTTGCGCGTATCATCGGGACGATTCGTGACGCCAAGCTCGACCCTTGGACGCACCCGCTCCCAGTGCCCGGAAGCGGTGGCCAATTAGTACTTACGGACAAGCCCGACCCGCGCCCAGAGTGGAATCCAGCGCTCTACGACTTCATGCCAGCGGACCAGTTCGACGTCCGTGATACTTACGTCAACGAACGCACCACACGTGATGGCATCGGCGCGCCGGTTGTCGCGGTTGGACGCGAAGTGAATAAAGAGGCACGCGCGAACTTCACTGCGCCGCGCAGCCATCGAAAGAGTGAAACCCAAAGCCGAGCCCTGGGCCGCCGTCATGTAGTTCAGCCGCAAAACTCGCATAAGCGCGTTTAACTAGTCGTCAGCTTCGGACCGCAAAATTCCTTGCAAAGAAGGGCTTAATTTACTATTAGCAAGGTCAGCAGAAACGCTTTCGTTCCGGGTACAGGAAAGGGCAATCGCTTCTTTTACTTTCCCGCTCACCCTAGAAAGGCTAAGCCCGCGAACACCAGTACATCAAATTGGAGGCCGCTTTTGCGCGCCTTATACGCAAGCGGCTCGCGCTGGTGCCGATGGCGAAGCCATTAGTCCTGGAAACGGAATTCCAGGCAATGCGCGTGCGGACCGGTATGCCGCCCGCTCTTACCGATCACGGCTTCGAATTCGATACAGATCGGTGAGCAACCGGAACTCTCTGATAAAAATACAAATGAGTAGATTCAAACTCTTATTAATCCTCGGAGTAGTCAGCACCATCATTGCGAAAACTAACGCGGAGGAGGGCGGTAGCGGCCATTACATTCCAGGCGTAACCGCAGACTTCATGGACGCGCTGCCGGCAACCCCGGGATTCGCCGCAGTGAATTTCTTCACCTATTACAATGGCGGCGCAGGCGTAGGCGTGCCTTTTGACTTTGGTGGCCGGCTTGCGCTCGGTGTTGAAGGTACATTCTATGCGGACACCATCGGGTTGCTTTACGAAAGTCCATTGCGAATTCTTGGGGGTAATTACGCGGCGCTTGTGGCGGTGCCCATTGTCGGCGTCGAGGTTAAGGCTCAGACCGAGTTGACCGGCCCGCGCGGGCGTACTCTAGCACGCAATGTGGACGATACGGCCAGTGGTCTTAGTGATATCAGCTTCTATCCATTTATCCTGGGTTGGAAGCAACTCAACGGCGATCTAAAATATGATCTTCGCTTCGGTATTTACGCCCCGACCGGATCGTACGACGTTGGGCATCTGGCTAACACCGGCAAGAACTATTGGACCTTTGAGCCGGGGTTCTCGATTAGCTGGCTTAGCAGTAAGATCGGTACGGAGATCACTCTATTCTCTGGGTTCGACATTAACACCAGGAACGATGCGACCGATTATCAAAGCGGCGCTGTCTTTCGCCTTGACGCTACCATCGCTCAGCACCTGCCTCTTTTCGGTGGATTTATTGGCGTTGGAGCCAACACATTCTACTACCAACAGATCAGCGCGGATAGCGGATCAGGGGCCACACTAGGCTCATTCGAGGGTACTACCGTTGGCATCGGTCCGGTAGTCTCGTACGCCAGAAAAATCGGCAAGGTCGATTTTGTCACCGAAGTTAAATGGCTCCCGGAGATCAGTGTCGATAATCGACTTAAGGGCGATTATCTATGGTGGAAAGTAGGGTTAGTTTTTTGAACCGGCACTAAAATTAGAAAGTTTCAACTTTTGCTTTAACCATCAGCTTTTTAGATGCATCCGGCGCGGCGGCTGAACCGCAACCAATATAATAATCCAGTAGGTACGGCCGCGGCATTTCACCGACCTCAGCGTCTATGTCCGCGGCTAGCAATGGTCCAGTTCTTACTAAACAGATTTTAAGCACATTTACTTATTTACCCACCCCCAGAGAAAACGATTAAATGCAATTGAGAAGATTAAACTTATCGAGGTACGTATGCGGGCATCGCGCGATTGTCTTAGCACTTTCCCTGACCGCGTGCGTTGCTTATTCGCAGCAAAGTAACAAACCCAACATCCTCCACATCGTCGCCGACGATCTCGGCTGGAAAGATGTCGGCTTCAACGGCTGCACGGACATCAAGACGCCCAACCTAGATAAACTGGCTGCCGAAGGCGCGAAGTTCACGCAGTTCTACGTTCAGCCCATGTGCACGCCGACGCGCGCGGCGCTCATGACCGGCCGCTATCCCTTCCGTTACGGCCTGCAAACCATTGTCATTCCGACCGCGGCCGGCTACGGGCTGGACACCTCCGAATGGCTCATGCCGCAGTGCCTCAAGGAAGCCGGCTACAAGACGGCCATCATTGGCAAATGGCATCTCGGCCACGCTGACAAGAAGTATTGGCCCAAGCAGCGCGGCTTCGACTATCAGTACGGCGCGATGATCGGCGAACTGGACTACTTCACACACGACGAGCACGGCGTGCTCGACTGGTTCCGCGACAACAAGCCCGTCCGCGAGAAAGGCTACACCACTACGCTCCTCGGCGACGACGCGGTGAAATACATCGATGCGCAGGATCCCAGCAAACCGTTCTACCTCTATCTCACCTTCAATGCCCCGCACACGCCCTATCAGGCACCGAAGGAATACATCGCCAAATATGCCAGCATCCAGGACCCCACCCGCCGGACTTATGCCGCCATGGTGGACTGCCTCGACGAAAATATCGGCAAGGTCGTCGGGGCGCTTGACAAGAAGGGCCTGCGGGACAACACGCTTATCCTCTTCCACAGCGACAACGGCGGTACGAGGAACAAAATGTTTACCGGCCAGATGGCCGACGTGTCCAAGATCAATTTGCCTTGTGACAACGGTCAATATCGCGACGGCAAGGGATCGCTCTTCGAAGGCGGTTGCCGCGTTTGCGCCTTAGCCAATTGGCCCGGCCACATCAAGGCACAGACCGTGGACGGCATGATCCACGCCGTGGACATCTATCCCACGCTCGCCGCCCTCGCCGGCGCGTCCACCGCCAACTGCAAGCCGCTAGACGGCGTGAACGTCTGGGACACCATTGCTGAGGGCAAGCCGTCGCCGCGCACTGAATTGATCTACAACGTCGAACCGTTCCGCGCCGCGGTGCGCCATGGCGATTGGAAGCTCATCTGGCGCACGCTGTTGCCGACCAGCGTGGATCTCTACAACCTCGCAGAAGATCCCTACGAAACGAACAACATTGCCGCCGCGCACCCCGACAAAGTCGCCGCCATGCAGCAACGCCTTGAAGCTCTCGGCAAAGAATCCGCCGAGCCACTGGCCCTCCTTTATATCGTGCAGACGGCTATGAAGGCCAACGTCCCACTACTGCCCAGTGATGAAGCATTCTACACTGACGATGACGACGACCCCACGCCCCCGAAGATTGGAACCGCTCATTGACGTCTGGGGCACCAGCAGCGAGTGCAAACCGGCGAAACCTAGTCGGTTTGCGTCA
This sequence comes from Verrucomicrobiota bacterium, assembly GCA_019236675.1. Taxonomy (GTDB): domain Bacteria; phylum Verrucomicrobiota; class Verrucomicrobiia; order Chthoniobacterales; family JAFAMB01; genus JAFAVN01. Next base: position 1,279 of record JAFAIO010000355.1, on the reverse strand, counting down.
CCACGCCTTTGTCTGATCGCCGCGAGGTTTTGCTCGCTCAAGGTGTAAAGAGTGATCAATTCGCTTTTATCGGTGCCGGTTGTCCAAAACCCTCCGTCTAATGCGGCGCTATCGCGATGTGCCGATTAGCTTGGCGGATCCATGCTTGTCCGCATAACCGAACTTCACGAGGCACCGCAGTGTTCACGACCAATACTGATTTCCGGCTCTATTGCCGAAATGGAAGACAGGTCATTCCACTGATTATTCCTCCATGACGTTTGAGAAACGCGGTCGTGCTGTCATCTGTCTTTGTTATATGTCATTTGTCATTGTTCATGCGTTCCTCCCCTAGGCCCTTGATTCTCGCCGCCACTTTGCTGGCCTTTATTTTGCTCGCCGGCAGTCCTCCCATCCGGGCCGCCGATGCCCCGTCATCATCGCCGTCGCCCGCAAAAGCAGCGCCGACACCCATTCCGCTGGCCAAGGTGCCATCCGAGGCAGAGTCGACGATCGGCGAGCTGCTGCAAATTGAGGAAATCGCATCCACAGACAGAACGGGCTTGGATTCCACGAGCAGTGGTCTTTCTAACCTGGTGACTGAAATCAACGCCAGGCTCACTGAGGATTCCCGAATTCTGGCCGGGAACCCTTCTTTGGAACTGCTTTATCAGCTGAGAACAGGTTTGCAGACCTTCGCCGACGGACTATCAAGTTCGGAGCAGGATCTGAATCAGCGGGCCACGACTCTGGGCAATCGAATCGCTCGCCTGAGCGAGATGAACCAGGTCTGGCAAACGACCCTTCAATCCGCGCCTCAGGCCGATATGCCGCCTGCCGTCTCGGAACGGATCCAGAATATGGTCGACAAGATCAAGAAGTCCCAACAAACCGCACAATCTGATCGGGCGGAAGTGTTAACCCTACAAAGCGATCTTTTAACGGAAGAGGCACGGATCCAGACCGACGTTGCCGCAATTGCTCGATCCCAAAGTCAAGCCCTGAAAGATCTGTTGGTTCGAGACGGCCAACCGATCTGGACCGCGCCAAACACTCTAACTAGCGAATGGCAAACCCAGAGTCGCGACACCTTTATAACGCAATGGGGCGCTAGCAGGGCATTTGTTCAACGGCTCCCTTCCTCTTTCGTGCTTCACGCGATCTTCATCACGCTGTTCGCGATTTTGATTCAATGGCTGCGGCACCGAGTGCGCAAACTGGCAGAAGTTAAACCCGAGTTACAACAGGCATTACCGATTCTCGATCTACCGATCTCAACCGCCTTTGTACTGGCGACGGT